>JARFQM010000026.1 GCA_029287755.1 Desulfofustis sp.
GTTGTCGAAGAACTGGAGCTGCCTGGACCGTATATTGGCCAGGCTTCTGTTCCTTCCTTCGTGTTGGGAGGTGAAGGGCGTGGCTTCGATCAGTTCGTGGGCGCGCCGGGCAAAGCCCTTGATGCTGGCGTAGAACTCGGGATAGGGCTCCACGTAGCCGGCCAGATACTCGCATCCCGGCACACCGGTGTAGGACTGCTTGGTGTAGAGGACGGTGTTGTGGCGAAGCTGCGACCACGAGGCGAGCTGCGTCTGGAGTTGTCGCAGTACCGCGAGCTGGAGGCGTTCGCCGAGTTCTCGGCCGACCTCGACGACGAGTCGAAGGCCCAGCTGGCGCGAGGCGACCGGATGATGGAGATTCTCAAGCAGGGGCAGTACCAGCCGCTGCCGGTGGAAAAGCAGGTCGTGGCGATCTTCGCTGCCAACAACGGCTACGTCGATGAATATGCAGCAACCGATGTTCAGCGTTACGAGAAAGAGCTCATCAGCTTCATGGAAACGAACTACTCCGAGGTTCTTTCCACCCTGGCTGAAAAGAAAGCTATCGATGATGAGCTGGAAGGCAAGATCAAGGCCGCTCTCGATGAATTCAAGGGCCAGTTTGTCGCTTAATAACGCAACGATCGGGTAAGAAGAGATGGCAAGTCTTAAAGACATCAAAAAACGGATCGGCACGGTCAAGAACACCCAGCAGATCACCAAAGCCATGAAAATGGTTTCGGCTGCGAAGTTGCGGCGGGCCCAGGATGCGGTTACCGCGGCCCGTCCCTATGCGGACAAGATGATGGACGTCCTCTCCAGCCTGGCCCTGCGTGAAGACGCTGACAGTCATCATCTGCTCGCAGAGCGGGGTAAAGGCAAGGCGCTGGTGGTTCTGATCACCGGTGACCGCGGCCTCTGCGGGGGCTTCAACACAAATATTTCCAAGGCTGCCGAACGCTTCATCCGGGCCAACAAGGATGGTTACGAAAGCTACGAGCTGCTGATCGTCGGTCGCAAAGGCAATGATTATCTGAAGCGGCGTGCCGGTATGGAGATCATCAAGGTACATGAACATCTGGTCGGTTCCGGCCAGGTGACTTATCCGACCGGCGCGATGCTCGGCCAGGAAGTCATCGACCTCTACCGAAGTGACGAGTACGATGCGGTGTTCCTCATCTACAATGCCTTCCAGAGTGCCATGACCCAGATTCAGAAGATCACCCAGCTGTTGCCGATTGTGCCGAAAGAAGTCGATGAGAATATCCACGTGCCGGAGTATCTCTACGAGCCGAATGCCACGGAAGTTCTGCAGCAGATTTTGCCCAAGCACATAGAAGTCCAGATCTTCCGCTCTTTGCTCGAATCGGCCGCTTCTGAACATGGTGCCCGGATGACGGCGATGGACAGCGCCAGCAAGAACGCTTCGGAGATGATCGGCAAGCTGACGTTGCAGTACAACCGCGCCCGTCAGGCGGCGATCACCAAGGAACTGATGGAGATCATCTCCGGCGCCGAATCAATCAAGTAAGTGACAAGAAATATATGAGCAGACCCCACCCCTGATCCGGGTGGACAGAATGGAGGAACGGTTCATCATGAATAAAGGACGCATCACGCAGGTCATCGGCCCGGTCGTCGACGTTGAATTTGAAGCCGGCAAGCTACCCGAGATCTACCACGCGCTCAAGGTGACCAACCCGTCGGTTGACGATCGGGAGTGGAACCTGGTGCTGGAAGTTGCCCAACATCTGGGTGAAAATACTGTACGTACCATCGCCATGGACGCAACCGACGGTCTGGTTCGGGGCCAGGAGGCGCTTGATACAGAGAAGCAGATTGTCATGCCGGTTGGCCCGAAAACTCTCGGCCGGATCATGAACGTGGTCGGCGAGCCGGTTGACGAAATGGGTGAAGTCGGTGCCGAAAAGGAATGGGAAATTCATCGTCCGGCTCCGGAATTCACCGAGCAGTCGACGACGGTCGAAGCGTTCGAAACCGGCATCAAGGTTGTCGACCTGCTCGCGCCTTATGCCCGTGGTGGCAAGATTGGCCTGTTCGGCGGCGCCGGGGTCGGCAAGACCGTTCTGATCATGGAGCTGATCCACAACATCGCCAAGCAGCATGGCGGCTATTCGGTGTTCGCCGGTGTTGGTGAACGGACTCGTGAAGGGAATGACCTCTGGCACGAAATGAAGGACTCCGGTGTTCTCGACAAGGCCGCCCTGATCTACGGCCAGATGAACGAGCCTCCGGGTGCCCGTGCCCGCGTTGCGCTGTCCGCGTTGACCGTTGCCGAATACTTCCGTGATGAAGAAGGACAGGACGTGCTCCTGTTCATCGACAATATCTTCCGCTTTACTCAGGCCGGTTCCGAGGTTTCTGCGCTGCTCGGCCGGATTCCCTCGGCGGTTGGCTACCAGCCGACCCTGGCCACCGAGATGGGCGAGCTGCAGGAACGTATCACCACCACCAGCAAAGGTTCGATCACTTCCGTGCAGGCAATCTACGTCCCTGCTGACGACTTGACCGACCCCGCCCCGGCGACCGCTTTTGCCCACCTCGATGCGACCACGGTTCTGTCCCGTCAGATTGCCGAACTCGGGATCTACCCCGCAGTAGACCCTCTCGACTCCACCAGCCGAATCCTTGATCCCCAGGTGGTCGGTGAAGAGCATTATAAATGTGCCCGCGACGTCCAGTTCGTGCTGCAGCGTTACAAGGATCTGCAGGACATCATTGCCATCCTCGGCATGGACGAACTTTCCGAAGAAGACAAGCTGGTCGTCGCCCGCGCCCGAAAGATCCAGCGGTTCCTCTCGCAGCCGTTCTTCGTTGCCGAAACCTTCACCGGTTCCCCCGGCAAGTACGTCGAACTGAAAGACACCATCAAGGGCTTCCGTGACCTGGTTGACGGCAAGTACGATGATATTCCCGAGCAGGCCTTTTACCTGGTTGGTACCATGGAAGAGGCGCTGGAAAAAGCCAAGCAGTTGGCTGCTTAATCTGACGATTCCGCAGTAGAGGGATAAATAGGCATGGCAGACAAGATCAAACTGGAACTGGTCACACCTTACAGGCGTGTACTGTCGGAAGACGTTGACGAAGTCACCGCACCTGGGACGATCGGCGAGTTCGGTGTGTTGCCGGACCATACGTCTCTTCTGACCACCCTGAAGGTTGGCGAACTGATCTATAAGCAGGATGGACAGTCCTTCTCCGTCGCCGTCAACTGGGGCTATGTGGAGGTTGAAGACAATGTTATGACCGTTCTGGTCGAGACCGCCGAACCGGCTGACCAGATCGATGTGGAACGTGCCCGGGCGGCCCTGAGCCGTGCCGAAGAGGCGCTGAAGAAGCTTTCCAGCGACGACAAGGATTTCAAGATCATGGAGGCGGCCCTTGAGCGGGCCTTGATCCGTGTCCAGGTGGCGGGCAAAAAAGTCCACTGATTGACAGCAAAAACATCATCACGCTGAAGGGCAGCTCTAATGAGTTGCCCTTTTTGTTTGCAAGTGCCGCAAAGCGTGGTCTAGCAGTCTAGAGGAAAAAAGACACCGTCATGTCCCTAGACGTTTGCGGTTAGATTCCCGGTAATTACGGCAGCAAAAGGAACCCGGGAAAAGCGCTTTCGCAATCTTGCTTTTGCCAAACACGGGCAAGAACCTATAATGTCGCCAGGAAAATCACAAGGAGTTTAAATCATGGATTTCTTCATGCAACTAAACCCGGTTATGCAGGCCCTTCTGGCGACGCTGTTTACCTGGGCTTTGACCGCCGCCGGGGCCGCACTGGTCTTCATGAAGAAGGATGTTAATCCCAAGATCCTGGATATGATGCTCGGGTTTGCTGCCGGAGTCATGATCGCTGCGAGTTTCTGGTCGCTGCTCAACCCCGGGATCGATATGGCAGAACAGATGGGGCAGACCCCCTGGCTGACCGCGGTGATCGGATTCATGGCGGGTGGCATATTCATGCGTTTGACCGACAAGTTCCTGCCGCACCTGCACCCCGGGTTGAAAATGAATCAAAGAGAGGGCGTCAAAACCTCCTGGCAGCGCAGCACTTTGCTTGTGCTTGCCATTACGATGCACAATATTCCGGAAGGCCTGGCTGTCGGTGTGGCTTTTGGTGCTGTTGCTGCTGGACTGCCCTCGGCGACGATCGGCGGAGCGATTGCTCTGGCCATCGGGATAGGCATCCAAAACTTCCCTGAAGGCACTGCCGTGTCCATGCCATTACGCCGCGAAGGGATGAGTCAGAAAAAAAGCTTTCTTATGGGACAGGCCTCTGGAATTGTGGAGCCCATCGCTGGAGTCCTGGGGGCATATTTTGTTCTGAGCATGCAATCGATTTTACCTTATGCCCTCTGTTTTGCCGCTGGAGCGATGATCTTTGTGGTTGTCGAGGAGTTGATTCCGGAATCGCAGCGAGTGACCGCAAACATCGATATGGTCACCATGGCAACAATGGGCGGTTTCTCGGTGATGATGCTGCTTGACGTGGCCCTGGGCTAAGACCGGTTACGGCTCAGGCAGGGTCTTGCCCTTGGTCGGGGCAAACCAGCTCCGCACACGGTCACACATGCCTTTGAGTCCCCGCCAGAGGATCGGCAGCCACCAGACCATCAGGAGCAGAAAACCCGCCAGAAAAACCAGGAAGACCAGGGGGAAATAAATTGCCGTCCACAATCCGGCAACGACCACAGTGTCTTCGGCCAACGAGGTGCCGATATTGCTGAAGGGTTCCGGCGAAGTGTTTACCAGCAGCCGTGTTCCCGCCTTGGCCAGGTGCGTCCCCGCAGCGAGTGTTCCGCCAAGCAGTGCCGCGGCAAGGGTGAGGGAGGGCTCAATCTCGGCGACCGCCGATGCGGCCAGAACCGCGCCGGCCGGGATGCGAATGAATGTGTGCAGGGTGTCCCAGGCATTGTCGACCCCGGGAAGCTTGTCGGCAAAGAACTCGACACAATACATCAAGCCCGCCGCACCGATTACCTGAGGGGTCTGCAAAACCTGCAGGGTCTCGGGAAGAGCCATGCTGCCGGTGGCGCCGAGCAGTCCCAGAACCAGAATTGCTGCATAGAGATTCAGTCCGCTGGCCCAGGCAACTCCCATCGAGAGAGCGATATAGGTTATCACCTCTTGCATGCTGGAACTTTCTTTAAGCGCTGTTGGTCCTGAATCACCAGCCTGATTATATCATACCCGTCTATGCAGACGGTTTGTGGTTGATTTCAGGATATGTGCCAGGACGACAGCAGAACAGCTTGTATGGATTGACGATGTGATTTGGCATGAACTGCAGAAATCAGGACCGGTTGCCGCGAGCAAGGCTTAAGCTAACAGTCGATTAACCTCTAGCAGGGAGCGCTGCAGGTGCTCGAGGCTGCGCGCTTCGAGGGTTATGCTCGGCGCAACCGGCATCTTCCTGAGATGCTTCTGCAGCGGGTTGAAATCGATCGTGCCGTCGCCGACCGGGAGATGCTCGTCAGCCCGGCCATG
>JARFQM010000027.1 GCA_029287755.1 Desulfofustis sp.
AAGGAATTACTCCTGCACACTGACCTCACCCGGCAGGACACCATTTTTTACTTCACCACCTGTGGCTGGATGATGTGGAACTGGCTCACCACCTCACTCGCCGTCGGCGCCACCCTGGTATTGTACGATGGCAACCCCTTCCACCCTGCCCCCGATGCCCTGTGGCGGATGGCCGAGGAGGAAAAGATCACCGTTTTCGGCACCAGCGCCGGCTATATCGCCGCCCTCAAGGGGACCGATGTCAGGCCGGCGCGCCAATTCGGCCTTGGTTCGCTGAAAGCTCTGCTGTCCACCGGGTCGCCGCTGCCCAAGGAGGATTTTCACTTCATCTACCAGGAGATCAAGGCCGACATGCAGCTCGCCTCGATTTCCGGCGGCTCTGACCTGAACGGCTGCTTCGCCCTCGGCAACCCCATGGGTCCGGTCTACGAAGGGGAACTGCAATGCCGCGGCCTCGGCATGAAGGTTTTTGCCTATGACGACGCCGGCAAGCCGGTGATCGGCCAGCAGGGAGAACTGGTCTGTACCGCTCCCTTTCCTTCCATGCCAATCTATTTCTGGGACGACGACAACGGCACGAAGTACCAGGCAGCCTATTTCGACCAGTATCCAGGGGTCTGGACCCACGGCGATTTTGTCGAGGTCACCGAGCGGGGCGGACTCATCATGTACGGCAGATCGGATGCCACTCTCAACCCGGGCGGGGTGCGGATCGGTACCGCTGAAATCTACCGGATTCTCACCGCGGTGAGCTCGATCGAGGACAGTGTTGTGGTCGGCCAAGAATGGCAAAAAGACATCCGGGTCCTTCTGTTTGTCAAGATGAAGCCCGGAGTGAAGCTCACCGACGAGATCCGGGATCAGGTGAGAAAGGCAATCCGCACTGGCGCCTCGCCGCGCCATGTTCCGGCCAAGATTATCGCCGTTCAGGACATCCCCTATACCCTCAACATGAAAAAGGTCGAGCTGGCGGTGCAGAAAGTCATACATGGTCGTGAAGTTAAGAACAAAGACGCGTTGAAGAACCCCGAGGCCCTCGATTGTTTTGCCGGCCTGAAGGAACTGGCCGAGTAGACACGCACTTCGCACCGGTTGGCACCGCGATACCTCCGGGTATCCGCCTGAACCTCTGGCCGGCGTTAAAATCTTGCCCCGCAGGAGACAGCATGAAAAACTATCCACAACTTAATTTTGGCCTGGGAGACACTGCCAACCTGCTCCGTGAATCGGTGCAGGATTTTGTGGCCGCGGAGATTGCGCCCTTGGCCGCCGATATCGACCGCAAGGATCAATTTCCTCTGCAACTCTGGCAAAAAATGGGGGACCTGGGTCTTCTCGGGATAACCGTGCCGGAAGAGTTCGGCGGCGCCGGCATGGGCTACCTTGAACACGTCATCGCCATGGAGGAGATCAGCCGCGGCTCGGCCTCGGTGGGACTTGCCTATGGCGCCCACTCCAATCTCTGCATCAACCAGATTAAACTGAACGGCACCCGGGAGCAAAAGGAGCGCTATCTGCCGAAACTAGTCAGCGGCGAGCATATTGGAGCCCTGGCGATGAGCGAGGCGGGGGCGGGCTCGGACGTGGTCAGCATGCGCCTTGCGGCGGTGAAAAGCGGCGACGGCTATGTCCTCAACGGCACCAAAATGTGGATCACCAACGGCCCCGATGCCGATGTCCTGGTAGTCTACGCCAAGACCAGCCCGGAAAAGCATCACAAGGGCATCACCGCCTTTCTCGTCGAAAAGAACATGCCGGGCTTCAGCACCAGCCCCAAGCTCGACAAGCTGGGAATGCGCGGCTCGCCAACCTGCGAACTGGTTTTCACCGACTGTGTCGTACCGGAGGAAAACATCCTCGGGTCACATGACCGCGGCGTCGAGGTGCTGATGAGCGGCCTCAACTATGAGCGCTTGGTCCTTGCGGGTGGGCCTCTTGGAATTATGAGCGCCTGCATGGATGTGGTGTTGCCCTACATCCACGAGCGCACGCAGTTCGGTCAGCCGATCGGCATGTTTGAGCTAATGCAGGGCAAGATCGCTGATATGTACTCCACCTGGAGCGCCTGCCGCTCCTACGCCTACACCGTGGCCCAGGCAGCCGACAGGGGCGGCAATATCCGTAAGGACGCCGCTGCAGTCATCCTTTTCACCGCCGAAAGAGCAACCTGGATGGCCCTCGAAGCGATCCAGTGCCTCGGTGGCAACGGCTATATCAATGATTTTCCGACCGGCCGCCTGCTGCGCGACGCCAAACTCTATGAAATCGGCGCCGGCACCAGCGAGATCCGCCGCATGCTCATCGGTCGGGAACTGTTCAATGATACGAAGGATTGAAAAGTATCAGTACCTTGAAATATTAGTTTCCGGCTGAGCGTTAATGAATTTTGTTATGCTCTCATACCTCCTAGCGGGATGATAACTTGAAGGCGACCATATCCGGGCCATTGACCTTCTTGGGCTTGACCAGCGTGACCGGGGAGCCTTCATAGAAGCGTTCGCCATCCTTTAACTTAAGCATACCGAAGATCGACCCGGTGACGCCCGGGAATTCTACCTGAACCACCACTTGTTCCTTATCCAGCAGATGCCCCAGACGGTCTTCGTAGACGACAGTAAAGGAGCGGATAAAACCGGACCCTGGATTGATGGCCCTGGCGTCCTTTTCCGGATCAAGAATCGACAGGCTCTCTTCATCGAACATCGCCGGCGGGATTAGCACCTCGTCGCGCTCAGCAACGAAGGTGCCGTTTATCTCGCCCTTGGCCAGGTCGGTGTAGAATTTCGCACCACCCACACCCGCGGTATAGCGGTATGACAGCGGAATCTTGCCCTGCTTTTGCGACATGGCCAGCACATCGACCTCAACCGGCTTGATCTGCGTCATCTCGAGATTGGTCTTTTTCCTTCCCAGCGGGGCAAAGTATTTAATATCAAGAATATCCCCGGTCCGCTTTGATTCAGGCTTCCAGACCGCTTTGACGCGCATGCCGATCTTCACATCCTGGGGGTCGACCTCCCCCAGTTTGTGCACCAGGCCCATATCTTCATTGATGCCGTCAAGGGCAATCACTGCGAAAATGTTAACCTCGCCATCAGGCAGAGGTGAACTGTCCCAGTTGACATGGGAAATGGTAAAGGTCTTGACCACGCCGGAATCGGGCAGGTTGTAATAATTGGTGACCGGGGCCAGATCGGCAATTTCCGAGAATGGGCGCGCGGGCACCAT
>JARFQM010000033.1 GCA_029287755.1 Desulfofustis sp.
TCATATTCGCAGACATCTGGACGAAGCCCCCCGCATCCTGTGTGCCCTGCACCAGGTTGACAGCTTTGCGAACTGGCAATCCACTCACTTGTGCCAGTTTGATCGTGACCAGGTCGGCATAGCCGGGCGGACTGTTGATGCCGGTGCCGATAGCAGTCGCGCCCATATTGATTTCCAGCAACCCGTCAGCGGCCAGCTGCATGCTGTGCATGGCGGTACCGATGGTCATTGCATAGGAACCAAACTCCTGGCCAAGGGTCATTGGCACAGCATCCTGGTTTTCGGTGCGGCCCATCTTGAGGACATGGGAGAATTCCTGTTCCTTCGCCTCCAGGGCCGCCTTGAGCTCACCCAAGGCCGCCAGAGTATTCTGAATGGAAAGATAGACTGCCAGCTTGATCGCGGTGGGATAGGCATCGTTGGTCGACTGGGAACAGTTGACATCGTCGTTTGGGTGCAGGAACTCGTATTCCCCCTTGTTATGCCCCATGAGTTCCAGTGCCCGGTTGGCGATCACTTCGTTGGCATTCATATTGGTGGAGGTCCCTGCCCCACCCTGTATCATGTCCACTACGAAATGTTCATGGAATTTTCCGGCCAGGATTTCGTCACAGGCCGCGCAGATGGCGACCATCTTTTCTTTGGCCAGGACCCCCAGCTCGCAGTTCGCCTGGGCAGCGCCTTTCTTGACAAATGCCAGGGCATCGACGAAGTGCTTGAAATTGCTTAAAGGTAAACCGGAGAGGTCAAAATTTTCCCTGGCTCGCAGGGTCTGCACACCATAATAGGCAGAGAGCGGCACATCCCGTTCGCCGAGGGAGTCATGCTCTCGCCGGACAGCCGTCAGCTCGACGTCGGGCCCGGCTTTGCCAGAGATCTGGTCGGCCGCGTAACGCAATCGTTCGGATTGGCGCTGCGCGATTCGGGCCACGATTCGGTAGAAAATGTCGGGCTTGGTCTCTCGTACCTCATGCCAGACCGACAGAGGAATCTGCAGTACGGTGACTCCGTTCCGGGTGAAGCCGCTGGTGGAGTGAGGAGTGTCGTCCATGAGCGCCCCTTCAGAGATCATGGCGCCCAGGCCCAGGGTCGAGAGGTGGGTTACTTTTGCCTGGGCTCCGCAGACAATCTCGATCTCGCCCTCTTCCACCCAACCGACCCAGAGCCGCGGTGTTGATTCGTGGAAAAGGTATTCTCCGGCAGCATAGCTTTTGCGTTCTCCCTGTTTCACAATTGTCTGCAAATCCTCGAGGGTTACTCCCATAGCTTTTGCGGCATTAGCCAAGAGTTTTTCTAGCTGCGACATCATCGTTCTCCTTAAGTTTTTGGTGTTCATCAAGCCTGTCTAATCGATGCCGGTTATAATGCACGACGACAATTTAGGTTAATCAAAACTAATCACACGCCTAAAGAGTACATCTACAAAGGCAAGTGTCAAACTGTTGAGCGGATATTACTAGGATTGGATGCCGCACATAGATTTCCACACGTCCTTAAATAAACCATTACACGAGACAACAACGCATGGATGAAAAAGCTACGCAATAACCCTGAAAATGTTTAATATGTCCTTGTCGGAAATCAGGGTTCACGGGACTGTTTTGCAAAATCATAAGCCTAAACTCAAAACTGAAAACCCGACAGGTATCCTGCGTGACGGCGCCAACGCCGCCTGGCCGATCTGCCTCGGCTATTTCCCCATCGGCCTGGCGCTGGGAGTGCTGGCCCAGAAAGCCGGGTTGCCGTGGTGGGCCGTGGCGATGATGTCGGTCCTGGTGTTTGCCGGGAGCGCACAGTTTATCTGTGTTGCCATGATCGCAGCAGGAGCATCGACGCCGGCCATCATACTGACGACCTTCGTCATCAATCTCCGGCATGTCCTCATGAGCTCGGCCCTTGCCGTCTACCTGCAAAGGATCAGCCGTCGATTCCTGGCTCTCTATTCCTATGGCATCACTGATGAGAGCTTCGCCGTCAACCTGACACGTTTTCGTGAAGGGGGCTGGGACCGATACAGGGCCCTGGTCGTCAATCACCTGGCCAACAGCGTCTGGATCATGGCCACCGTCTGTGGTGCCCTGGTCGGCCAGTTTGTCCCCCAGGGGGCGTTGGGCATCGACTACGCCCTGACCGGCATGTTCATCTGCCTGCTGGTGTTCCAGCTGCAGGGGCGCATTTATGTATTGACGGGGCTTCTCGCTGCGCTCATCTCCGTCACCTGGTACCTGCTGATCCCGGGAGACTCTTACATTGTCGGCGCCTCGATCTGTGCCGCGACGGTCGGCTACCTGCTGAAAAGTCGCCATCGGAGGAGTCAATGACCTTCAACGACTACCTCCTGCTATTCGGCGGTATGGGCCTGGTGACATACCTGCCCCGCGCCCTGCCCCTGCTCTACCTGGCGCACAGGCGGATGCCGCAATGGTTGATCGACTGGCTGAGCCTGATCCCGGTGGCCATTCTGAGCGCGCTGCTCGCACCGTCGCTATTCACCGACGCGGCGACCCGAAGCCTTGCCTTTGGCAAACTTGAATTCCTGGTGGCGATCCCTACCCTGCTCTTTGCTTTGAAGACCAAGAGCCTCGGCGGGACAGTTCTGGTA
>JARFQM010000036.1 GCA_029287755.1 Desulfofustis sp.
TGGCCGTGCAGAACTTGATAAAGTCGCGGCGGCTGATCCCTCTGGCCTCCATACGCTGGAGGATCTCCTCTGGAATCCGAGGGGTGATATCCGGGCCGGTTTTCATGGAACGACCTCCTTTCGGTGTCTGTCACTCAAAAGCGTAAATGTATTAAATTCAATATATTATGATGCTGCCTGAGATGCTGCCAAGAAAAAGACCGCACCCCTTGATAAATGCTAAAACAACGTTTTGTCAAGTAAAAACCTGGCTTTTCTGAAAATTTTTTCATCCTGCCAAAAGGCGCCTGCATTTAATGGTTAAAAACCGTTCTTTCTGACATTAAATATATCTCATTGCTCATAAGTACCAGGCGTTTAGTTTGATTTTTTCAGCCGGCCTTTTGCCGGCTTGCTGTTATAATCGAAAAGTCGACCGTTAAGGATGTGTCATATGTACCAGCTTATTGAGCACACGGCAGATATGGGCATCGAAGCATGGGCGGATTCTGCCCCGATGGTTCTTCTGCAAATGGCGCTAGGCATAAAGACTCTGATGTATGGGGAAAGCCCGGCCTCTGCCATGCTTGACACGGAGATCGTCCTGCATGCCGACGACCCGGTCGAACTACTGGTCTGCTGGCTGAATGAAATCGTCTATTGGAGCGAAAAGAACAACCTGGTTCCGGCGGCGTTTCACATCGACCGGTTAAACCATGCAGCCCTGCGGGCGACGGTCTCGGGAGAGCCATTCGATCCGCTGCGGCATGGCATAGAACGACAGGTCAAATCCGTTACCTATCACCAGGCCTGTCTGGAAGAGCTTGCGCAAGGTTGGCATGCCAGGGTTTATGTCGATCTATAAGGACAAAACATGAGTTTCAAGGTGCAGCAGATCGACGCGTGTCGCTGGCGTATCCCGCGCCAGGGGGACATGCGTACCGATGGCCTGATCTTTGCCTCGGCAAAGATGATGCAGGACCTGCGCCGTGAACAGGCCCTTGAGCAGGTCTGTAACGTGGCAACCTTGCCGGGCATCGTCGGTCCGTCGATGGCCATGCCCGACATCCACTGGGGATACGGGTTCCCGATCGGCGGGGTAGCGGCGTTCGATGCCGAGCAGGGCGTTGTCTCGCCCGGCGGTGTTGGCTACGATATCAATTGTGGGGTGCGCCTGCTGCGCAGCAACCTTGATGCCGATGAGGTTCGTCCTCATCTCGACCGGTTGGCTGACGAACTGTTTCATAACGTGCCGTCTGGAGTTGGTTCCCATCGTCGGGATTTCACGCTGTCTCAGAGAGAAGAGAATCAAGTCATCGTCAAGGGCGCTGCCTGGGCAGTCGGGCAGGGTTTTGGTGCATCCGGCGACCTCGACCATATCGAGGGGCGCGGCGTGATCTCCGGAGCAGATCCGGAGATGGTTTCAGCACGGGCCATGGACCGCGGCCGCACCCAGTTGGGGACCCTTGGATCGGGCAACCACTTCCTAGAGATTCAGCAGGTTGAAGAGGTTTATGACGAGACCACGGCCGACGTGCTCGGCCTTTATCCTGGTCAGGTTACGGTCAGCATTCATACCGGCAGCCGGGGGTTCGGCTACCAGATCTGCGATGACTACCTCAAGATCATGCTCAAGGCTGCCCGCAAGTACGGCATCACCCTGCCCGACCGCCAGCTCTGTTGTGCCCCCTTGCCGAGCGACGAGGGCCGCAGTTACCTGGCTGCCATGGCCTGCGCCGCCAACTTTGCTTTTGCCAACCGCCAGATGATTACGGCCTGGGTCCGGGAGACTTTTGCCCAGGTTATGAGCAAAAGCCCGTCGCAGTTGCGGCTGGGTTTGGTCTACGATGTCTGCCACAATATCGCCAAATGGGAGAAGCATCGGATTGCAGGGCAGGAACGCCGCCTTTGTGTCCATCGCAAGGGGGCGACCCGCGCGTTTCCACCGGGGCATGCCGAGATTCCTGAAACCTATCGTCAGATTGGCCAGCCGGTTCTGATCCCCGGGGACATGGGTCGTTATTCCTACGTGTTGACCGGTACCATCGGTGCTTATGAGGAAACCTTCGGCTCCACCTGTCACGGTGCCGGGCGGATGATGTCGCGGCATGCCGCGAAAAAGGCTGCGCGTGGCCATGACCTGATCGGGGAACTGGCCGCGCAGGGCGTCCTGGTGCGTGCGGCCGGCCGTGCGACGGTCGCCGAAGAAATGCCGGAGGCATACAAGGATGTTGCCGATGTTGTAGACGTCGTGCATAGAGCCGGGATCGGGCATATTGTTGCCCGGTTGAAACCGATGGCGGTGGTTAAAGGATAGTGCTGTGAAGTGCGAGGAGCGAGGTACGAGGTTGGACAAATCAAAAACGGGGGCAAAAAGATGAAAGTGTTTGTGACAGGCGGGACAGGGTTTGTCGGTCAGGAAGTCTTGGCGCAGCTGCTGCGTGCAGGGCATACGGTGCGTGCACTGGTGCGGGAAGGCTCAACGGCCAAGCTCGATGAGCCGGGCAAAATAGATGTTCATCCTGGCGACATCACCGACGCGGCGAGCCTCGCCGGCGCCCTGGAAGGCTGTGATGCGGTGATCCACCTGGTTGGCATTATCCGGGAGTTTCCCGGTCGCGGCATCACCTTCGAGAAAATGCATGTAACCGCGACGGAAAATATTCTCGCAGCCTGCGCCGAGCAAGGCGTGCGGCGTTTTCTGCATATGAGTTCCAACGGCACGCGTGAAAACGGCAGCACCGCTTACCATCGCACCAAGTGGCAGGCTGAGCAAATGGTGCGTGAGAGCGGACTGGACTGGACGATCTTCCGCCCTTCACTGATCTTCGGCCGAGGCAGTGAATTCGTCAAGATGCTGACCGAACTGATTCGCCGGGTGCCGGTGGTCCCGGTGATCGGTGACGGCCAGTACCGCATCTGTCTCTTATACACATCTGACGCTGCCGACGATGAGTACAACGTGTAGTTGGGGGGGGGGGGGG
>JARFQM010000062.1 GCA_029287755.1 Desulfofustis sp.
TTACAGTAAACCGTTGGCGTATTTAACCGAAGTCATATAGGCTTCGGTGATGCTTCTGCCGGTACCGGCGATGCGCAGCTCTTTGATCAGGGAAACAATTTTCTTCTGCTGGTTTCGTTCAAAGGCCATGGCGATTTTCAGAAACAAGGCCATGGAGCCGGACTGGTTGGCCAACGCCTCCTTAACCCCGCGACTGATCGGCAACCGATCCATGATTCTCTCCATCGGGGAGCCCAGCATCGTATCCAGCAGGGAAAACAATCCCATGATAAACAGTTCACCGGAATCCGAACTGTAGGGACTGGCCTCCCCCAGCAGTTCGCAGAACTTGGCCCTCACCAGGGCCAGGCGAGTCAGCTCACCGGGATGCTCCGAGGCCAGTTCCGAAACCACCACCAGCAGGACGAAGCGCCTGAGTTCCTTCTCGCCGAGATAGGCGATGGCGTGTTTTACTGTTCTGACCTCCTGGAGCCGGTAAAAATAGGCTGAGTTGAGAAAGCGCATCAGTTTGTAACTGATTGCAATATCCACGGAGATGATCTCCCGCAGCTTCTCCATGGTAGTCTCTTTTCTGGTGACTTCGGCCAGCAGCCTCAGCAGGTTTACCTTCACCGAGGAAAGTTCCCTGATTTCGATCTTTTCCGGCTTGCTGAAAAAGTAGCCTTGAAAATAGGTGAAGCCCATTTTGTTGGCCTTTTCAAAATCCTTCACAGTTTCAACTTTTTCGGCCAGCAATTTTATCTTGCGATTCTGCAACCGGTTGAGCGTTCGGGTGATAGTGTCAAGCGGTGTCAAGCGCACGTCTATTTTAATAATTTCGGCGCACTCGATAAGCGGCTCCAGCTTTCGATTATAGACAAAATCATCCAGGGCTATGGTATAGCCATCATTTTTCAGGTTGTTGCAGACGGAGATAAGCTTCTGGGTGGGTTCTACATTTTCCAGGATTTCGACCACGATCTGGTTTTTGGGAAATGCCGCCGGCAGGTTTCGCTCGAGCAGGTCCTGGGTGAAATTGATGAAACAGGGACGCATGCCAGAGATCTCCTCGATTCCCCTGGTCAGAAAAGTTGAGGACAGCAGACTGGCGGTTGCCCGGTTGCCGCTTACGTCCTTAAGCGTATAGGGCTCGGCCCCCCGATAGAGAAGCTCGTAGCCGTAAAGCCTCTTATGGACATTGAGAATAGGCTGCCTGGCGATATACTGGTCCATAATGAGATTCAAGAAAACAAGTTACTGGCTGGAGCAGGCCCTTTCGATACTGCACGTTAGTGTGAGGCTAGCTTACTTACCCCTCGATTTTCTGGAGAAATAGCTGCGTATCCTGGTTTTGGCGGAAGGCTCGATCAACAGGAACTTGACAGCGAAATCCTTGTCTTCGACCCGCACGACCCGGGCCTGGATTTCGACGGCCGAATCTTCCCCCTCAAGCTCTATGCTGAGCAGTATTTTTTCGTCAGCTTCCGGCGGATTGGTGGCCCATTCCAGGGCACATCCCGAGGTGGAAATATTTTTCAGCAGCGCTTCACCCTCGTCATAGGCGGTTCTGTAGGTAACCGGCTCCTTGCTGCACCTGAAGCGGAATGCCGAACGTTCGGACAGTTCTTTGTTCTGATCGTTCTTCATCAGTCCATGCAGCTCTTCACGGCCGCCAGAGATCTTGCAAAACTCGACTCACCAACCGGTCACTCCCCCCCCATAATCATCGCTACCATTGTAAGACAAGTCGCCGAAACAAGTCAAATTATTATGTAATAACAATTGATTATTAATTCAGATCAGGAAGCGAAAGAGCGCATAAAGACTGCCCACCACTTCTGGTGAGAAGGGTCGGAGTGAGATGAGCCGCAGGATTCAGCAGCGAGAACAGAAATGGGATCTTGTCTGTTTACATGGTAAGATGAATACATGGGAAATGTTCTTGATACCGGGCTGATCTTGTTTGTGCTAATTGCCAGCTGCTGGTACATATCTTTCATGTATTTTGCCCTGAGGAGCTGGAAATCGGTGCTCTGCTATACCCTGCTGCCTGTTCTGGGGATCAGCATCACCGGTCTCACCTTCGCGACAATCGGTATTCAACACACCTTCCCGCCTCTCTTTCTCGCAGTACCTCTGCTCGGTTCGGCTATCGGGGTATATATTGCCTATCGTATAGACCATAAATAAGGTTCACCCAAATTACCACGGTCCAACCACTTGGCGAGGTCTCAAGCTGCAGCAAACATTTTGTCCAGCGGCGTACCGAGGCACGAGATAGTGGGCAGAAATCTTCAAGGGCCCAGGCCCCCATGATGCAGCAAAGGGGAAAGAAAATGAATGGTTACTATACATAACGGCATAAGTTCAAGGCGCCCAATCAGGCAAGGCGCGAGCGAGGGCTGGTGAAGCAGCCGGTAATCGTGTTAATTTACGCCAGGATGAATTGGCCCTACTCAACAACAACCAGGAGCAGCCGTGAATAACTTCTTCCATTCTCCCGTCATGCTCTATATCCTGGCTGTGCTGCTGGTGCTGGTCTTTTTCCTGCCCGATCTTATCGGCCCCGTGCCGGCCATACTCTGCGGGGCAGCGGTAATTGGCTTCGCTTTCTATATCTACAATCTCTGGTGCAGAGAAGAGCCAGGAGCAGCGGATCGAAAAAACAGGACCATGAGAGATGAATACGGTTCAGGGGGAGCAATTATCGATCAGATCAAACCATCTAAAGAAATGGAGAAACCCATGTTACTTGAGCTCTTGCGGGAAAGAAGAAGTATCAGAAAATTCACCGACCAGAAAATTGAAGAAGAAAAACTCGATATCCTCATTGAAGCGGCATTGCGCTCCCCCTCTTCACGGGGGCTCAACCCCTGGGAGTTCGTGGTCGTCACCGACAGTGAAACCATAGGCGAGCTGGCCCGCTCGAAAACCCACGGCTCCTCCTTTCTGGCAGGTGCCCCTCTGGCTATCGTTGTCTGCGCCGATCCGGCCAAATCAGATGTGTGGATCGAGGACACCTCGATCGCCTCGCTGCTGCTCCACCTCTGTGCGGCCGACCTGGGCCTGGGCAGCTGCTGGATTCAGATTAGAAAGCGCCAGTATGACGAGAAGACCGGATCAGAGACTTACGTCAAAAACGTTCTGGGGCTCAAACCTGACATGACGGTCGAGGCTATCGTGGCGATCGGTTATAGCGCCGAGAAAAAATCGGGTCGCGGTGACGATACGCTGCTCTACGAGCGTATTTCCTATGAGAAATATGGAAATCGTCGTTAAACCGGAGTTTCAACCGGGCGACCGGGCGGTTTTATCTTTGGGTTCAATCTGCAAACCGGGTTCTTCACCGCTACTAACAAGTTGACATATTTTCGGTGGTGTGGGAAAAACAGTGGTGGAGAGCAAAGGAGCGTTTCATCCCTTTTCAAATCAAAGTAGTTTGTTTTGTCAACCCAACCAGTTAGAGGAGGAGAAACACCATGACGGCAGAACTTATCAGCGGTACTGAAATCAGCAAAACGATCCTTGAGGAAATCAAGCAGGAAGTCGCCGAGATGAAAGAAAAGACCGGCAAGGTTCCCGGCCTGGTCACTATTCTCGTCGGGGAAAACCCTGCCTCGATAAGCTATGTGACGCTGAAGGTAAAGACCGCGTTGAATCTTGGTTTCAATGAGATCCAGGACAACCAGCCGGAAGATATTTCCGAAGAAGACCTGCTGGCCTTGATCGACAAGTATAATAAGGATCCGGAGATTCACGGCATCCTCGTGCAACTCCCGCTGCCCAAACATATCGATGATAAAAAAGTGCTCAACGCCATCAATCCGGACAAGGATGTCGACGCCTTTCATCCGGTCAATGTCGGGCGACTCATGATCGGCGGAGATGAAGTTCGCTTTCTGCCCTGCACGCCAGCAGGCATCCAGGAACTCATCGTCCGTTCCGGTACCGAAACCAAAGGTGCGGAAGTCGTGGTGGTGGGCCGCTCCAATATCGTCGGCAAACCGATTGCCATGATGATGGCTCAGAAGGGTGTCGGCGCCAACAGCACCGTCACTATCGTCCATACCGGGACCGCAGACCTGGCCGCCCATTGCAAGCGAGCCGACATTCTGGTGGTGGCCGCGGGCGTGCCAAACCTGGTGAAGCCGGAATGGATCAAACCAGGCTCCACCGTGATCGATGTCGGCGTCAACCGGATTGGCAAGAATGAAAAAACCGGCAAGGCCATCCTGCGCGGCGACGTGGATTTTGACAAGGCCAAGGAAATCGCCGGTAAAATCACGCCGGTACCCGGTGGCGTGGGCCCGATGACGATCTGCATGCTGATGAGAAACACCTTACGATCGGCCCAGAAAAGCATATAATTCCAGACCATCTCAAGAACAAAGGCCGAAACTCCCGGAGAGGGAGTCTCGGCCTTTGTTCTTAAAGGGGGACACAATACCTAAGGTGTCCCCGCGCATCTTGGGACACCTTAGGGAGTGTGTCCCCCTTGGGTTTAATAGAACGGATCGACTCTGATCTCTACCATCTCAAGATCGATAATACCCCCCACCGCTGATTCGATGCGGGCCCGTATCGCAGCGGTCTGCTCTTCCGGGGCCTTGACATTCACATGGGCCCTGCCTTCCCGGGTTGACACCCCGGCCAGGGGAAAATCGAAAAGCGCCGCCCGGATCTCGGCCGCCAGAGCCTGATCGTTGATGTTTCTCTGGGATTCCGCGGTAGTCTGGTAACAGGAAAGCGTGGCGGTCTGGGCAATGAGTTCGGCCGAATCCTCCACACCCATGGCTGAAACATTGACCGTCATATCGTAGAGTCCCGGATCGGTAATGTCCACTCCGTAGAGGAACAAAGCCCATTTCTGCCGCTCCTCGTCGTCGTGCTTCAATAGCAGCCGGGCCTCATCGGTCGAGATATTTTGCCGCTCGGCTTCGGCCCGCACCCGTTCTTCCAGATCGGCGATGATCCTTATTCTCAGTAAGTGGGAGATATCCTTGACAAAGAATTGTCCGGCCAGTCCGTGGTAGACATGGTTGTCTTTTTTCAGCCGTTTGAGGATTTCCGCCGAGATGAAATTCACATATCGTTCACGACCAAACGAATAGCGTTCAAGTATCTGGGTTGCGTGCTGGATGTTCCTGGTCAGCTTGATTTCGGGTATATCAAACTCATCGCTGACCGCCAGCAGTGAATCCCTGGATACACACTGGTAGCCAAGAATGGCGGCTACTTTTTCCGCCACGTCCTTGCCACGGTAATAACTGCCTCGGGAGATACAGATGATCGACATCGCTTACTCCATTTTCTGAAGGAAATTAAAACAATTACCAGGTAGGCTCGCCCTTCATTTGTCCAGCCCTTCTATCACCTATCACAAAAGAATCAGGCCTGCAAGACTATTGGTCACGCTCACCGCAACTCACTTTTCGGTCTGGCAAAAAAGAATTGTTGGTTAGCGACCAGTCAATGAATATACTGTAGCCGTTTTTGATTATTACAAAGAATGTTCACCAATGTTCACCAATGTTCACCCCACTCCATTGACAGCCATGGGTACCTGCAAAAATCATCCTGACAGACAAACCGGTTACATCTGCCTAAAACATAATTATTATTTATGTGAACAATGTCTCGCATGCAGTGATCCGAAATTATACTGCAAATTCCGGTCTTCCTGTATTATCTTCTTCAGATCGGAAAAAGAAGGACCGACAGA
>JARFQM010000136.1 GCA_029287755.1 Desulfofustis sp.
GAGAACGTCCATCGGAGCCACCAGGCCGATTATTTCATTAAATTTGTTTACCACGATCACACAGCCGATTTTGTTAATGATGAACATCGACACCACGTCGACAAGCAGGATGGTCTCCTCGACGGTTATTACCCGAGTCCCTTTCTCCGCGAGTATATCTTTGGTCTTCATAGGCAGGCTCCTTTTGGGGGATGCAGTAGGTGGTGGATTCTCACTTGTCCTCTCACCCAGTTTTCACCAATTCCTGCGGTCACTGCCAGCAGGTCAGCTCTACATAACGACAGACGCACAATCAAATTGACTCAGACTGTACAATAATGGCAACAGCTCACATCCCCATCTTGTAGATTTCGTATTCCGTCGGTCCCTCGAACAATTTGGCATACTTGTCTTCATGTGTTTTACGGGTGTCGCTGTCCCTATAGGTATCCCAGTCTTCCTTGCTCTGCCACATGGAGATGATAAGAATGGACTGGGGGTCATCGTAACCAACCAGCGTTTCGGTGGAGATGTACCCCTTATTGCCCATTGCATTGGTGCGGGCTTTTATCAACATGTCGGCAGCGTCTTTAACCGCGTCCTGCTTGAATTTTCTTTTAATCAATATTTTAACTGACATTTTTCCCCCTTATGAGTGAAGGTTTTATTGTAACAGAACTCTACAATTTTTAGCCGCCACCTGCTATAGATAGTCATGATAAATTTTCGCCAGACTGCATTTTGTTGCCCGACTCGAGGCTGGTACCTTTTTATTTTAATTCTACTCTTCGTGCTGCAAGGGTGCAACCAGTCGTCCAGAGAACCGCTGCCGATTATTGCCAGCCTGGAAATCCCCTACACCTTTACTGATCAGCAGAATATGCCTGTTCAGCAAAGGATGTTCGAGGGAAAAATATACGTGGCGGATTTTTTCTTTACCAGCTGCCCCACCATCTGCCCGATCATGAAATCGCAGATGCTGAGGGTGTATGAGAAATTCAGGGACGACGACAGAATCCTGCTGCTCTCCCATTCGATTGACCCGGAACATGACACGGTCGAAGTCCTCAAGGATTACGGCGCCAGGCTTGGTATACAAGCAGAGCGCTGGCATCTGGTCACCGGCGACAAGGAAGAGATCTACGACACTGCCTATCGTTACGGCCTGGCGGCCATGGAGGACAAAAACGCGCCGGGCGGCTTTATCCACTCCGGCTCCTTTACCCTGGTCGACCGCCAGGGCAGAATCCGCGGCTACTACCGGGGTACCGAGGAAGAGGCGGTGGATCTGCTGATGGACGATATAGGACGGCTCTTGGATGAGCGCTGAGCACCTTCTGAGCTGGTGGAGATTGCTGCTCCTCCTGGCCGCAGCCGCATTACTGCCGTCAGGCTGCAGTGACAGTCGGGGGGATCCCACTGTCTACAGAAAACACTGCACTTCCTGCCACGGCAGCCAAGGGCAGGGGCTGCGCGCCCTTTATCCGCCGCTGCAGGGCTCGGCCTATCTTGGCGAGCGCATAGCGGAGCTGCCCTGTCTCGTTTCAGCTGGTGTCCGGGGAACCATTGTCACAGGTAAGAAAACGAAAAATATTCGCATGCCCGCCTTTTCCGAGCTTACCGTCGAGGAGATGAGTTCCCTGGTCAACTATTTGCAGCTCAACTGGGGAACAGGCGGTGAGACGGTAGCCGAACGGACGGTGGCGCTATGGCTGGGTTCCTGCCCCTGACAGCGATCAGCCCCCTTGGTTGGCGCCGCTGGCTGACTGTGGTGACCGTGCTGCTGACGGTCTGTGGCTGCTCTGACCCGGCGGCCGAGGAGAATGAGGCCCTGCGAGAAAAAATAATCGAGGTGCACGACGAGGCCATGGACAAGATCGGCTACATGTTCGTGCTCGAAACCAGACTGAAGAAGCTGCAGCCGAGCCCGGAAGTACCCGCAGACACCTTAGAAGAAAGCATTGCTGCACTGCAGCAGGCCAACAGGGAAATGTTCGGCTGGATGAACCAGTACCAGACACTTTACGTGACCGGAGACATCAGCCAGGATACCAGGTACCGGCGGCAGCAGCTGGAGAAAATCGAAGCGGTCAGCACGCTGACCACTGAGGCAATCGCCGCTGCCGAACATATTCTTTCAGCCGATTGAAATAGATGCATTGATCATTATCGTTTTAGATCAACCCTTCGCCACCCTCTACTGGAGTATTTATGTCAAGTAATTTCGGAACGTTATTTAGGGTTTCCACGTTCGGAGAGTCCCATTGCAAAAGCGTCGGCGTGGTCATCGACGGCTGTCCCCCGGGGCTCAGCCTGGTGGAAGCGGATATCCAGCACCAGCTTGACCGCAGGCGCCCCGGCCAGTCAAAGATAACCACGGACAGGAAAGAAAAGGATCAGGTCCAGATCCTATCGGGCACCGAGCATGGCGTCACCCTTGGAAGTCCCATCGCCCTGAAGGTCGACAACCTCGATCAGCGTCCCGGCGATTACGGCGATATGGAAACCATCCCCAGACCCTCGCATGCCGACTTCACCTACATGGCCAAGTATGGGATCAAGGCCTCCTCCGGCGGCGGCCGCTCCAGTGCAAGGGAAACCATTGGAACCGTCTCTTCTGGCGCAGTGGCCGAAAAGATCCTGAAAAGCGCCTACGGGATGGAAATAGTTGCCTGGGTGAGTTCGGTCGGCCCCTTCGAGGCGGCCCCGGCAGACCACCAGACTATCACCAAGGAAATAGTTGACCAGAACGATCTGCGCTGCCCCGACCCCGAGATCGTCGAGCAGATGCGCGCGCTTATTATGCAACTCAAAGACGGCGGCGATTCCACCGGCGGCATCGTCTCCTGTGTTATCCGCAAGGTGCCGGCCGGTTTGGGAGAGCCGGTCTATGACAAACTGGAGGCCAAGCTGGCCCAGGCCATGCTCGCCATTCCGGCCACCAAGGGGTTCGAAATCGGCTCCGGATTCGGCGGGACCCGGCTCAGGGGATCCGAACATAACGATCCCTTCGTCCTGAAAGACTCGGGGCTCGGCACGGTTTCCAATAACTCCGGTGGCATCCAGGGCGGTATATCGAACGGCGAATCGATCTATTTCCGGGTCGCCTTCAAACCCCCCGCCACGATCTCGCAGCCCCAGCAGACAGCTAATTACCAGGGCAGCACCGTGACTCTGAAAGCCAAGGGCAGGCATGACCCCTGCGTGGTGCCCCGGGCCGTCCCCATCGTCGAAGCAATGGCGGCCCTGGTCATGGTCGACATGGCCATGCGCCAGGAGGCTCGACTGGCTTTGCGCCCGACCCCGCGGGTACGGGAGCGTTCCTGAGATAATGATGGTAAATTATACCCTTGTCTGCTAAAGTACGGCCTTTTTGAAATTTTTCCGCCGCTCCCGTCGCTTGATGGGGCCTGGTGCACATGGTTCCACCTCTATGGCATCAAAACAGACAGCGCTGAGCACATATCTGGACCGCCTGGCACCGCCGGTCGGTCTGCTGCTCCTGATTCTCTCCATCGCCATCGGGGCGGGAACCGGCCTTGCCGCAGTGCTGTTTATAAAACTGATCTATGCCATCCAGCATCTCGGTTATGAAGCGCTGCCCAACCTTCTGCCCTGGCTCGGCAATTTCGTCTATCTGATCGTTCCGGTCATCGGCGGACTGCTGGTTGGACCGCTCATTCTCTTCGCCCAGGAGGCCAAGGGGCACGGCGTTCCCGAAGTAATGCAGGCCCTGATCATCAGGGGCGGTAGAATCAGGGCGCGGGTGGCGGCGGCCAAGATTGTCGCCTCGGCCCTCTGTATTGGCACCGGCGGCTCGGCCGGACGCGAGGGACCAATCGTCCAGGTCGGTTCGGCCCTTGGTTCAAGTATCGGTCAGGTACTGCGCCTCTCCGACGACAGGATCAGGAACCTGGTGGGCTGCGGCGCCGCGGCCGGCATCGCCGCAACTTTCAACGCCCCCATCGCCGGGGTGGTGTTTGCCATCGAAGTGCTAATGGGCAACCTGCAGGTCCGCTCCTTTGGCAACGTGGTCATTGCCGCGGTCTCCTCGTCGATCGTCAGCCGTTTTTTTCTGGGTGCCCGCCCGGCCTTTTCCATCCCTGTCCATTCGCTCGTTTCCCCGGTCTCACTGATCTTCTACCTGATCCTGGGCCTGCTTTCCGCCCTTGTCGGCATCATGTTCATCCGCATGCTCAACCGGGCCGAGTTGATCTTCGACAACTGGGATTTCCCCCAGCTCTACAAGCCGGCGATCGGCGCAGCGCTGCTCGGCGTCACCGGCATGATATTCATGTATCTGCCCGGATCGTCGGGGATCTTCATGCCCTATATGTACGGTTCCGGATTTCACTTCATCGAGCAGGTACTGCTCGAGAACGTGCCCTTCTGGATTCTCTTCCTGCTCATTTTCCTGAAACCGCTGGCCACCTCTTTTACCCTCGGTTCCGGAAACTCGGGCGGCGTCTTCGCCCCCTCTTTGTTCATCGGCGCCATGCTCGGCGGCTGCTTCGGCATCATCCTGGAACGCTTCTTTCCGGAAATCTCAGGCGGAGCAGGAGCCTATGCCCTGGTCGGTATGGCGGCGCTTTTTGGCGCCACCGCGCGGGCCCCGCTGACCGCCATGCTGATTGTCTTTGAAATGAGCAACGACTATCTGATGATCCTGCCGCTCATGGTCGCCGGTATCACCGCCACCTATTTCGCCCAGTGGCTCCATCCCGAATCGATCTACACCCTCAAACTGGCCAAGCGCGGCATTCGCTTCTTCGAAGGCCGTGATATGGATATCATGCAGGGGGTCAGAGTCGAGGAGGTGATGCGCACCCGGCTGACCACCATTCACAAGGACAAGTCGGTGTCCGAGCTGATGGCGCTGTTTCAGGAAACCAATTTACTCGGCTTTCCGGTGGTTGCCGAGGGCAACCGGCTGTGGGGCATCATCACCCTGCAGGACGTGCACCGGGCTCAGTCACGGGAAGGCTTTAACCCGCGGGAGATGAAAGTCGCCGACCTGGCCATTGAGGGGCCGATCTCGGTTTTTCCCGATGAGCCAATTTTCGTCGCCATCCAGAAGATGTCGCCCCGCGATCTGGCCCGCCTGCCGGTGGTCTCGCGGGACGGCTCCATGCGCTTGGTCGGTTCGATCAGCCGCAGCGACATCTTACGGGCCTATGATGTCGGTATCGTCCGCAAGCAGCGGGGCCAGCTGGAAGAGCAAGAGATCACCCTGCGCTCCTCAACCGAAACCGGGTTTATCGAAATTGCCGTAACCGAGGACAATGCCTGCTGCGGTGACCAGGTCAAAGACCTGCCGCTGCCGGAACACATCACCCTGGTGTCCATCAAACGGGGAACGAAAATGATCATTCCGCGGGGAGGCCATAATATAGAAGCCGGGGATATACTCACCCTGTTCGGCCAGCTGGATGAGATGGACCAACTCAAGGACTCGTGCCAGTAGCGGTGCGTCTCCGTCCCTCTTTTCTCAGACTTCGAGAAAGTCGATGATGCCCTCGGCCGCGGTTCGTCCGTCGGCTATGGCGGTGACCACCAGGTCCGCGCCCCTGACCGCATCGCCGCCGGCAAATATGTGCGGTACGGAACTCTGGAATGGATAGGGTCCCTCAGTTGAGGCTCTTATCCTGGCATGCTCGTCGAGCTCAAGGCCGAGTTCCCTGACCCAGCCCTCCGGATCGGGCCGGAACCCGAACGCCATCACCACCGCATCAGCCTCCACCACTTTTTCACTCCCCGGCACGATCTCCGGTCGCGACCTGCCCGAGGAGTCGGGTTCGCCCATCCTGGTCTCCACCATTGTCACCCCGCTCACCCGATTGCTGCCGTCGACCTCGATGGATACCGGCTGCAGGTTCCAGAGAAATTCAACGCCCTCGGTCCGGGCATTGGTTACCTCTTTGGCCGATCCCGGCATGTTGCGCTCGTCGCGGCGGTAGGCGCAGGTAACCTTGGCAGCGCCCTGACGCACTGCCGTTCTGACACAGTCCATGGCGGTATCGCCGCCGCCCAGGACGACCACCCGGCGACCGCCGAGGGAGACATACTCGTAACGATCGTAGGGGTACTCCTTCTCACGGCAGATATTGGCAATCAGATAGGGAAGCGAATCGTAGACTCCGTCGGCGTCCTCGTTGTCGAAACCACCCCTGATCGCTTGATAGGCACCGGTGCCGATGAAAACGGCGTCGAACTCTTCGACAATTTCCTGAAAGCCGATGTCCTTGCCGACCTCGATATTGAGCCGGAAGTCGATGCCCATATCGCTGAACACCTGCCGCCGTCTGGTCATCACCTTTTTTTCCAGTTTGAAATTGGGTATGCCGAAAGAGAGCAGGCCGCCTATTTCCGGGTACTTGTCATAGACAACCGCACCGACGCCGTTGCGCACCAGCACGTCGGCGCAACCCAGACCGGCTGGCCCGGCGCCGATTATGCCAACCTTTTTACCGGTTGGCTCCACTCGCGACAGATCCGGCCGCCAGCCCATCTCGAAGGCGGTATCGACGATGTATTTCTCCACCGCGCCGATGGTGACGGCCCCGTACTCGTCATTCAGGGTGCAGGCACCTTCGCACAGCCTGTCCTGGGGACAGACCCGGCCGCAGACTTCAGGCAGGCTGTTGGTCAGATGACACAGTTCGGCGGCTTCGATGATTCTCCCCTCACCGGCCAGCTTCAGCCAGTCGGGAATATAGTTGTGTACTGGGCATTTCCATTCGCAATACGGATTCCCGCACCCCAGGCAGCGATCGGACTGCATGCGCGCCTGGTTCTCGTTGAACAGCCGATAAATCTCGACGAACGAACTTTTCCGGGTCCTCAGCGAGCGCTTCTGGGGTTCGACCCGTTCAACTTCCAGAAACTGAAAAACATTTTGGTCCATGTGCGCTTCCTTCCTGTGGTTACTGCCAGCCCCCAGCCCCGCCTATTGGGTGGTCAGCAGAAGTTCGTTGGCCGACCGCCCCCGCTTGCCGAGCAGATCCTCGACCTTGAGCCCCTTTGGCTTGACCAGTTTGAAACGTTCACAATAGCTCGGGAAATCATCCATAATCATTTCCGCCCGTTCACTTCCGGTCTCGTTGAGATGGGCATCGACGATGCCGCGCAGGTGCTCTCTGAGCAGATTGAGATCCTTCATCGGCAGCACGTCGACCAGGTCGGTGTTGACCCGTTCTTCAAAGCGGCTGAACTCGTCAAACACGTAGGCGAAGCCGCCGGTCATGCCGGCTCCGAAATTGATCCCCGTCTCGCCTAAAATGGTGACCACGCCGCCGGTCATATATTCGCAGCCGTTGTCGCCGATGCCCTCCACCACCGCTCGGGCGCCGGAGTTGCGCACCGCGAACCGTTCTCCGGCGCGGCCCGCGGCGTAGAGCCTGCCGCCGGTGGCGCCGTACAGACAGGTATTGCCGATGATCACCGATTCATGGGTCTTGTAGGACACCCCGAGGGGCGGCCGTATCACCAGCATGCCGCCGGCCATACCCTTGCCCACGTAGTCATTGGCGTCGCCGGTGAGTACCAGCTTGAGACCGCCGGCGTTGAACACGCCGAAACTCTGCCCGGCCGTTCCCTGCATTTCGATGGTCAGCGGCGCATCGTCCATGCCCCGGTCGCCGTGGCTGCGGGCGATGACCCCGGACAGCCTGGCCCCCACAGAGCGATCGGTATTGCGGACCACCACGTAGCCGCGACCGCCGCTCTTGCCGGCCACTGCTGCGCCGAAGCGTTCTACCAGTTCGAGGTTGAGGGTGCCGGCGTCGTGGGGATGGTTGCGCTGCTGGTTGAACAGGGCCGAGCCTTTCGGTACCGCCGGCTGCACCAGCAGGTCGTCGAGCACCAGTTTGCGCTGCTTGTCGTTTTCCCCCTCAAGGATCTCGAGCAGATCTACCCGGCCGATCAGCTCGGTGAGTCTGCCCACCCCGAGCCGGGCCAGCCACTGCCTGGTCTCGGCGGCGACAAACTTAAAATAATTCATCGCCATCTCCGGCAGCCCCTTGAAATGATCGCGGCGCAGGGTCTCATCCTGGGTCGCGACCCCGGTGGCGCAATTGTTGAGGTGACAGATGCGCAGGTACTTGCAGCCCAGCGAGATCAGCGGAGCGGTCCCGAAACCGAAGCTCTCGGCACCGAGAATGGCCGCCTTGACAATATCGAGGCCGGTCTTCATACCGCCGTCCACCTGCAGCCGCACCTTGTGGCGCAGCCCATTCTCCACCAGGGCGAAGTGGGTTTCAACCAGTCCCAGTTCCCACGGGCTGCCCGCGTATTTGACCGAGGAAAGCGGGCTGGCCCCGGTGCCGCCGTCATAACCGGAAATGGTGATCATATCGGCATAGCCCTTGGCCACCCCGGTGGCGATGGTGCCGACGCCGGGCTCCGATACCAGCTTCACGGAAATCTGGGCGTCCGGATTGACCTGCTTGAGGTCGAAGATAAGCTGGGCCAGATCCTCGATCGAATAGATGTCATGGTGCGGGGGCGGCGAAATCAGGGTGACTCCCGGCATGGAGTGGCGCAGTTTGGCGATCATCGCCGTGACCTTGTGGCCGGGAAGCTGCCCCCCCTCACCCGGTTTCGCCCCCTGGGCTATCTTTATCTGGATCACCTCGGCGTTCATCAAGTACTGCGGGGTCACCCCGAAGCGACCCGAGGCGACCTGCTTGATCCTGGAGACGCGTTCGGTGTGATAGCGTGAACTATCCTCTCCGCCTTCACCGCTGTTCGAAAAGCCGCCCAGCCGGTTCATGGCGATGGCCAGCGCCTCATGGGCCTCACTGCTCAGGGCGCCGATGGACATGGCGGCGGAATCGAAGCGCGGGTAGAATTCTTCCTCGGCTTCGACCTGATCGAGTTCGATGGGCTTGTCGGCAAGCTTCAGGGCCAGCAGGTCCCGCAGACTCGAGACCTCCCGCTTGTTGACCAGGTCGGCGTAGCGCTGGTAATCTCCATAGTCCCCGCTTCTCACCGCCTTCTGCAGGGTGGTGACCACATCGGGGTTGTAGGCATGGTATTCTCCCCCATGCATGTACTTCAGCAGGCCGGCACCCTTGAGCACCACATGTCGCTTCCAGGCCAGACGGGCGCGGGCGGCGCTGTCCGCCTGGACGTCTTGAAAATCGGCGCCCTCGATTCTGCTGGTCACGCCCCGAAAGCAGAGTTCCACCAGCGCCGAAGAGAGGCCGACCGCCTCGAAGAGCTGAGCGCAGCGGTAGGAGGCGATGGTCGAAATACCCATTTTCGACATGATCTTCAGCAGCCCTTTGTTGATGCCCGTCCGGTAATTAACCAGGACTGAGCGCAACGGCAGCCTGACGGCCTTGTCGTCGACCATTTTGGCCAGAGTCTCGTAGACCAGATAGGGGTAAATCGCGGTGGCGCCAAAGCCGATGAGGACGGCAAAGTGATGGGGATCTCTTGCCTCAGCGGTTTCGATGATGATATTGGCGTCGCAGCGCAGGTTATTTTCGGCCAGCGCGGTCTGCACGCCGCCCACGGCGGCGGCCGCGGGAATGGGAAGCGTACCGGGTCCAATGTTGCGATCGGAGAGAATGACCAGCACCGCCCCGCTGCGGGTCTCTTCCACCGCCCTGGCAACCACCCGCTCGAGAGCCTTCTCGAGCCCTTCCGAGACCTCGTAGTTGAGGTCGATGATGCAGTGGCGGTAATACTCGTCATCCAGTTCCTTGAGCTGCTGCAGGTCGCTGTAGACCAGCACGGGAGACTGGAACAAGACCCGGTTGGCATGCCCCATGGTTTCGTCGAAAACATTCTGTTCCCTGCCGATGCAGGTGGCCAGCGACATCACGTGCTGCTCGCGCAGCGGATCGATGGGCGGGTTGGTGACCTGGGCAAATTTCTGCCGGAAATAATCGAACAACAGCCGCGGTTTGTGGGACAACACGGCGAGCGGGGTGTCATCACCCATCGAAGCAACCGGCTCCCTGCCGGTCTCCCCAAAGACCCGCAGCACCTGGTCGATTTCATCGATGGAGTAACCGAACAGTTTCTGGTAGGTGAGCAGCTGGTCGTCCGACAGGGCCCGCTTGCCGGTCTTCTCCTCGTCGAGCTGTTCGGTGGGGATCAGGCACTGGCAGTTGCGCTGCAGCCACTGGCGATAGGGATGCCTGGTCTTAAGTTCGTTGTCGATGTCCCAGGAGCTCCACAGACGTCCGTTGTGAGTGTCGACCACCAGCAGTTCGCCGGGGCCGACCCTGCCTTTTTCGACCACCTCGTCCGGGGTGTAGTCCCAGATGCCTATTTCCGAAGCCAGGGTGATCAGACGGTCGCGGGTGATGACGTAGCGGGCCGGTCTGAGCCCGTTGCGGTCAAGCCCGCAGGCGGCAAAGCGGCCGTCGCTCATGACGATGCCGGCGGGCCCGTCCCAGGGCTCCATGTGCATCGAATTAAAATCGTAGAAGGAGCGCAGATCCTCATCCATCTGCGGATGATTCTGCCAGGCGGGGGGAATCAGCAGCCGAAAGGCCCGGAACAGATCCATACCGCCGGCCAGCAGGGTTTCCAGCATATTGTCGAGAGAGGCCGAGTCGGAGCCGTCGGTGCTCACGAACGGGGCTGCATCCTGCATGTCGGGCAGCAGGGGAGACTGCAGCTTGTAGGAGCGGTTCTGGGCCCACTGGCGATTGCCGGTGATAGTATTTATTTCGCCGTTGTGAGCCAGATAGCGAAAGGGCTGGGCCAGCGGCCAGCGGGGCAGGGTGTTGGTGGAAAAGCGTTGATGAAACAGACAGATAGAGGCCTGCATCCGGAGATCGCCGAGATCGCGATAAAACTGGGGCAGATCGCCCGGCCGGCAGAGCCCCTTGTAGATCATCACCAGGTTTGAAAGACAGGGGATGTAGAAATCGGGATCATCGGTGATTCTCTTCTCGATGCGTCTGCGCACCATGAACAAGCGCCGCTCGAAATCCCGCGGCCCCCAGCCATACTGACCGTTGATAAAGACCTGCATGATCTGCGGCAGGGAGGCCCGGGCAATTTCGCCGAGCACCGACGGATCCACCGGCACTTCGCGCCAGCCGGCCACCGACAGTGTCTCGGCGGCCAGCTCCTGTGCGAAAACCTCCTGGACCCGGGTCAGCCTGTCTGTTCCGTGGCCCAGAAATACCATCCCCACCCCGTACCGGGAACTGAGGTTCAGGCCCAGTTCCTCGGCTATGGCCCGAAAAAAACTGTCCGGCTTCTGGAGCAGCAGACCGCAGCCGTCGCCGGTCTTGCCGTCGGCACCTATGGCACCGCGGTGATCCATGCGGTCCAGGGCACTGATCGCCGTGCGCACCAGGCGATGACTTGCCTCACCGTCCATATGGGCCATCAGCCCGAAACCGCAATTATCTCTGCATTCGCCCCGGTCGTAAACGGGCATGTTGATTCTCCTTGAAAAGATTAGAGGATACTCGCTTGGACTGCTCGGATAGTACCGACACTCAGAATACGGTATTTGGCGACCAAAAGCCAGTCCAAGAGCACGCCCCCCCGGCTGGGCCTCCGCCGGTGCTCACGGCCTGTCCTGGGAGCGGCTAAAATTGGCGGATTATTGAGGCAGCGGGCAGGTTAATGACAATCCTTGATCACTGGAGGCGGGATAACCATGGGGACTTCGGGCTCTTCCTTCTTGCCCAGCATGTGCAGCCAGCCGTAAATTCCCACAAGTACGACCAGCGAAAAGAGGAGGTAGAACAGATTGTGCCCCTCGGTCACCTGGTAGAAAAAGGTGGCCACCGACCAGGCAAGCAAAGTCGAATAGACCGCCATCACCACCGCATAATAGCCGCCCATTTCCTGCCGCGCCGCACCGATGACAGCCAGGCAGGGAAAATACATGAGCACGAAAAGAAGATAGGCAAAGGCTGAAAAGACGGTGAAATTTGCGGCAATGTGTTTGTAGACCGAGGTGTCCGTGCCGATCTCCTCGGATATGGTCTGCTGATCCTCGGTCACTATCCCCAGTCCGAGCAGATCGAGAGAACCTAATAAGGAAGCCAGTCCCTCGCCCACCGAGGTGAATGCCCCGGTGACCGCGGCGCCGATATCGAGCCGCTGCACCTGTTCTTCGACCTCAGCCTGCTGGCCGCTCATGTCGTTGGCGGCATACAGCGCATTGATCGTGCCGACAATGGCTTCTTTGGCAAACAGACCGGTGAACAGGGCCACTGAAGCCGGCCAGTTATCCTTGGCGATACCGATCGGTTCAAACACCGGGCTGGCGGCTTTGCCGACATAGGCCAGGATGGACGACGACGAATCCTCATTGCCAAAGGTGAGCCTGCCTCTCTCAAAACCGACGGAGTTGAGCACCGAGAGCACGAAGACGGCCGAAACCACGATAACGCCGGCCCGCCTGATGAAGGAACGCAGCCGCAGCCAAGCATTCTTGAAGACGGCGCCGAGGCGGGGAGCATGGTAAAGCGGCAAATCCATGACAAAGTTCGAGGGGGTGCCCCTGAACAGAGTATTCTTCAGAAAATAACCGGTGAGAATTGCCATGAACAGGCCGACCAGGTAAATAAGGAAGACGGCCAGGCCCGAATAGGCCCCGAACAGCGCCGCGCAAAACAGGGCATAGACCGGCAGCCTCGCCCCGCAGGACATGAAGGGCGCCATGAAGATGGTCATGAACCGGTCCCGGCGGTTACTCAGCGTCCTGGCCGCCATAACCGCCGGTACCGTGCAGCCGAAACCGACAATCATCGGGATGAACGCAGAGCCTGGCAGCCCGATCTTTCTCATGAAGCGATCCGCCACCACTCCGACCCGCGCCATGTAGCCGAGGTCTTCGAGAATTGCCAGGGCCAGAATCATAAAATACACTACCGGGATAAAGGTCGCCACGGTCTGGCAGCCGACCCCTATGCCGCCGGCAATCATGACGATCAGGCACTCGGGGCTGCCGATGGAGGAGAGCAGGGCGCCGGGTATATCGACGAAGAGCAGGCCACCGATAATATCAAAAAAATCAATGAACACTGATCCCAGCCCGATGGCAAACCAGAAGGTCACGAACATCGACGCCATGAAGATCGGGATTGCCGCAAAACGATGCATAACGAGGTTGTCGACCCGGTTGGTGAAATTTGTTGACCTATCTTTTATTTCCCGGGCGACGCGACCGTAAATTTCGTCGATATTGGAGTACTTCTGGACCGTGTCCATCACCTCCTGGGTGGAGACGTGGGAGTCATGCTCGGGAAGGTGTTCGATCGCCTCCTCGATTTTTTCCACGGCTTTTCTGACCGACGCCTTGTTTACCGCAACAACGGGAATGACCGGCACGCCAAGATCTTCACTGAGCCGGTCGATATCGATCTTGATCCCTTCTTTCTCCGCCACGTCGAGCATGTTGAGCAGGACGATGATCTGGTTGGTCCGCTCCAGCAGATCCATGGTCAGATAGAGATTGCGGGACAGGTTGGTCGCATCGAGGACATTGACGATGAGATCGTACTCACCGCTCCGTATCACCCGCTCGGCGACTTTCTGATCCTCGGTATCAGGACTCAGGTTGTAAGTCCCGGGTAAATCGACCAGTTCCACCCGGGTATCTCTGAGGGGGAACGAGCCTTCTATTTTTTCCACCGTGACGCCCGGCCAGTTGCCCACCTTCTGCCTGGCCCCGGTGAGACTGTTGAAAAGGGTGGTTTTCCCGGAGTTGGGTACCCCGGCAATGGCTATACGTTCAACCTTGTGCACCCGAGCGCTCCTTGACCAGGATCCCCTGGGCTTCATTTTTTCTCAGGGCGATTCTGCTGCCCCTGATCTGCACGATCATGGGGTCGGACAACTCCACGGGCGCCAGTTCAACCGGCGTGCCCTTGACAAATCCCATTTTGTAAAGCTTTTCGGCATAGGCTGAATGTTCAGGCTCAAAGCCGACAACCTCGTAGGAGATGCCTCTGCTGATATCGGCCAGCTGAATGTTTCTTCCATTTCTTGCCATGGATCTCTCAACCACACTAAGTTTTTTAAATCAGCCCTCTGTCCGGCTCAGCGGAGCAGCGGCATCATAAGTTAATTAATAGCCCTTGGACAGTGGCGATTATAAATGAGACGAATGTATGATGCAACACAAAAAGTAAGGCGCGCCTAAAAATATCTCGACTGCTGAACTTCCTGGCGGTGCTGGTGCTGCAGCCCAGGCCGTTATCCCGGGCAAAACATTTGTTGACTTTTTTTAGTTATGCCGTAAAATTTTAGGAGTTCATACCATTACAAATTTACATAGTGATTCTAATGATTTCAGCAGAAAACCTCAGTGCCAGCCAGGAAGATTATCTGGAAGCTATATTCCATATTTCAGAAGAAAAAATGGCCGCCCGGGCCAAAGACATTGCCAAATACCTCAATGTGAAGGCCTCTTCTGTTACCGGCGCTCTGCGAATTCTGGGAAAGCATGAGCTGATTAACTACGCCCCCTACGATCTCGTTACTCTTACCGACGAGGGCAGAGCCATCGCCGAGGAAATTGTCTATCGCCATCAGGCGCTGGAAAAATTTCTGGTCAACGTGCTGGGCATCGACCGCGAGGATGCGGATGCGGCGGCCTGCAAGATGGAACACCATGTGCCCAAGGCTATCATAGAGCGTCTGGTCAAGTACGCAGAGTATGTCGATCACTGCCCCCGGGGGGGTGTCAGCTGGGAATCGGGGTTTGGCTACTACTGCAAGCACGGCTGCACCGACCAGGACTGTGAACGGTGCACCGGTGAAATGGAAATCAAGACCGAGAAACCGCTTTAGGCCTCTTCTCTGCCTGCTTCCCCGCCTTGCTGGTCAGCCGGACAAGGGCTTTTGCCTTCAGCTCTACCGTGCAAATCAGCGCCACCCCATTGCTCATCGGCGAATAGTTATTATTGTGTTTTCACAATTATATAACTGATATAACTAACTATATGCCCATGAGAAATGGAATGAACAAGCATTTTCTTGTAACCGTCAGCAACGACTACGAGCACCTCACCGGAGTAGAATTCATCTGCTCCTTTTTCAAGCAGCTTTCCGAGCATCAGATCACCTTGCTGCATATTAGTCGACTTGATGCGACCGATATGAACAAAGCTCTTATGAAAATGTGGGACAAACCTGAAGAAGGGGTCACCGGCCCCCTCACTGTCGGGGCCAGGAAAGCGCTGGAAAAGTCGAGGAGCCTGTTGAGCAAATCGAACATGTCAGTAGACCAGATGATCACCAAGACCTTTCCGGAGCGCTATGGCAAGATAAACGACATACTGCGGGAGGGGGCCACCGGGCTCTATGACGCGATCGTGCTGGGCAAGCGGGCCAGCTATACTCTCCAATGGGTGTTCGAGCGCCCGGCTGAGGAGACGGCCAAGGCGATCATTCAGGACCGTACCTTGAATTCTCCTTTGTGGATCTGCCCGGAGCCCGAACAGGGCAGGAAGCATGTACTCATCGGTGTCGACGGCTCAGAAGGGTCATTGCGGGCGGTGGATCATGTTGGCTATATTCTCTCCCGCCAGGACCAGCATACGGTCACCCTTTTGCATGTGGAAAATGGGGCCGGCCTCGACACCGACCTCATTTTTCAGAAATCCACCCGGATTCTGCATGGCCACCGTGTCGCCGACGAGCGCATTCACCTCGACACCACCTGGGGACTCAACGTCGCCTCAACCATCACCGGCTACGCCGAGAAATCTGGTTTCGCCGCCATTGCTGTTGGTCTCAAAGGTGTCGCTCAGGGGATACTCAAGCGCATGAATCTTGCCGGCGGTACCACCGCGGGTTTGATCGGGCGGGCGGAGAAAATCTCTTTGTGGTGCTGCCCGTAGACCCAGCAGCGATTTTCCCGTTACCTTTCCGCATGAACACCGACAACAGCACCCACTCCAAGGGACACACTTCGCCCGGCAGAAAAAGGCGCATCGTCATTCCCTTCCGGGCGGTATTTAAATGGCTTGTCCGTCTCAGGCGTTCCCCCCGGGCGGTAGCCGGAGGATTTGCCCTGGGAGTTTTTGTGGCCTTTACCCCGACCATGGGGTTTCAGATAGTGGTGGCCATTTTCCTGGCCACCTTTCTCAATCTCAACCGGCCGGCAGCCATCATACCGGTATGGATTACCAACGTGGCAACCATGGCGCCGATATACACCTTCAACTACTGGGTGGGAAGCCTGTTCTGGTCAGGTCCGCCGGTTGCCGAGGTCTACAAAACCCTGGCCTCGATCGGAGCCCAACTGGTCACCTTGGATTTCTGGGAATTCGGCAGACAGTTGGAAACCATGCTTGGGCTCTCGAGCACCATAGCTATTCCGCTGTTGATCGGCAGTATCGTTGTCGGCCTTATCAGCGCCGCTCTCACTTACCTGGCCGCCCTCGGCATCATCCGCCTGATCCTTACCAGACGCAGGAATAAGCAGCTCCTGTAGCGCAGGCACTGCTGGGTAACTCCCCCTGGCAAAAACAGCATCCCCGTCTCCTGAATCTTACCTGTGCAGAGCAGGTCAGCTCCCCTGCTCTTCCAGCGGTTCGCTCTGCACTTTGGGCGGCAGTTTATGAACGAAATAATAGGTTATTCCCGTGGCCACCAGCACAACACCCGTGGCAAAAATATACATCGGCTCAAGTTCTTCGTAGTCGAGAATGATCACCTTCCTGGCGATCGCCATCAGGGCGGTGGCCAACACAATCTTGACGTGGATGACGTCATCGCGCAGATAGAGAATGATATTCTGGAAAATTTCGATGGCTATGAGCACCACCATGAAGGCCCCGAAGGTCATGAGAATATCACCCATGGTGAGGATGAAACGGGGTTCGGCGGCAAACCGCTGGTAGATGGTCCAGGCCACATCGACCACTCCCGAGATGATCACGATTATCATCAGCAGCCCCAGGGACTTCAGGCAGAGGTGGATAATCCTTTTCAGCACCCAGAGGAATCTATCGTCGCGTTTGTTAACCAGTTTCATCGTTTTCAGTCCAGCGTCACCGGGGTTTTGAAGCCGTCGGGCTTCACCGTCAAAACAGTGCAGTTAATAGCGGTGAGAAGTTTTTCCGCCCTGTTGCCGATCAGCAGGCCGGGAATGCCCGAGCGCCCTACCGAGCCCATGACCACAACATCAATGTCGAGTTCCCCGATGGCCTGCTGGATCACTTCACTGCTGAGCCCTTCCCGCACATGGACCTGCCGATCCTCACAATGAATATGGTTGGTTTCAAGAATATTGGTCAAGGCGGTGCGACGCTCGCTGAAAAGGTCTTGTTTCAGCGCCCCGATCTCCTCGGGGGAAACCTTGAAACGCGGACCGCGCAGCATGATCTCGTATTCCAGTCGCCAGCTGTGCAGATAATGGGCCTCTCCACCCTCCCGCTGGGCAAGTGAATGAGCCAGTTCCAAGATTTTCTTGTTGAGAGCAGCGGTTTCTTCGCGGTCGCCTCCCACATCCACCGCCGCGAGGATGCGCTTGAAGTCGGACGAATCGTACTTGATCACCCAGACGGGACAGGGGCATTTTCTCACCAGCCGCATGGACAACTGGTCTATGCCCTGTTTCAGCGAGGCTTCTTTAATGACCAGATCGTGGCTTTCTCTCATTACCTTGCGGATAATGGTTATGAAATCATCCGTTTCGCTGTAGTCGGGCCGAACCTCAATGCCCTGCCAGCGCTCATGGTGGAGAAACTGGTCGAGACGCTCCCGATGATGGACTGTGACCGCCTGCCTGAGTTCCTCGTAGCGGCCGGTGATGCGCCGGCTTAGGTCGTCGAAAAACGTGCTTTCCCCGGCAATCATCACCGTGACCCGGGCCTCGTTGAGCCGAGCCAGTTCCGCCACTTTGTCGGCGCTGCCCTGGCGCGTCAACGACACTTCGTCGATAATATACAAGATATTTTTAAAGCGTTTCATGGTCGGTACCTCTATGCTATTCGGAAACTGCCTCGTTGGTAAGTTTTCATACGCAAACAATAAGGGTTACCAGGTCGACGTATATGGTAAACAATTGATAGTGTATCAATAGTATTTACTATTTTTTATCCTTTAGAACGGTCACGCTTCAGGTGCCTGAAACAATGCAGTATGAAACGAGGCAGGATCGTTCCCTTTGCTCCAGGATCTCATTCGGGTATATTATTTAAAAAGTTGTTGCAGTGGTAAGAGCGCGGGTGGTGATGCAATTGTGCGGGATGGGCATGAGTCTGCCCCTTTCTGGCGCCGCGGTTCTCTGCAGCGAGCCGGCGACAGCAGGGGCGGGATTGTGTGCCCGGCCGCGACCATGGGTACTGGTGAAAGGTTTCTGCCTGCCCTGCACACAGGTCGAAACCAGAACCCAGGCGTACTGTTTCACCCCGGATTCTGAATGGTCCGGGATAAATCAAAATGGGGATGGTATGCACGTCTTTCTGGCACTTGTTTTTTCCGCACTGCTTATTTATCTATTGGTCCAGTTTGCCAGGCAGGAAGAGATCCAGGACGAATATGAAGATGCGATTCTCGACATCGAAGCTCGCCTGGAATGGGCTCGAACCAGAAGCAGGTTCCCCTTTGGCATGCAGGCCCAGATGGAGATTTCCCATGATTTACTGGGCCAAGCCAAGAACCTCTGGAGCCAGAATCGCTGGCGCCAGGCCTATCAGACCGCATTGCAGTCCCAGGACGCGATGAACAGGGCTCAACGCCTCTACTCTTCAGCGATCGCGGTAAGGTAGGAGCTGAATTCCCGGCCCCGTGCTCTAGATTTTCTTCTTGATGTCGATGACCGGGGTTTTGTCGACGACATCAAGTCCCCGGACCCGGAGGCGAGTTCCGTCAACTTCGAGGACTTCGAGTTCGGAGACACCGATGGGATTGGGCCGCACCGGGCTTCTCGTAGAAAACACTCCGCGCAGGGGATTCTCCTTTTTACCCCGGGGGTGCACTTTGAGTACATCACGGGATGAGTGATGCAGCCAGAACAAGACCATGATTTTCTGACCCGCTTCAATCCCCTCCAGCCCTTCCCTAAACTCTGAAAAGATCTCAATATAGCCGGTCCTATCCGACTCCCCATAGCCCTTTGGCGCCTCTTTGAGGTTCATGATATCGCCATCTACCGTGCCGATGATTTTCACCACGGGTGCGTGTTTATCAGGTGTCATCTTCTTCCCTTTTTCCGATCTCTCAGAAGTCTGGTGCCATAGGGGCACACGGCCGAGCAGATGCCGCAAATACGCCCCTTGTGGTACTCATAATAGTGTGCTTTTTTCCATTGATCACATTGGTGCACGTCCAACAATTGCTCTCTGGCGATTCCGGGGTACCATTCATTACCCTGCACGGCCCGGGCGGGGCAGGCATCCACACAACGACGGCAGCGGCCGCAGAAATTTCTCTGCAGCGGCCGGGCGCAGTCCACCTCCATATCGGTAAAAACCGTGCCCAGCCTGACCCACGAGCCAAATGAGCTGGTCACCAGTTGGCAATGTCTGCCGACCCAGCCGATCCCAGCCCGGGTGGCAGCCGTTTTATGGGGAAAGTCCCCCATTATATTCGTCGTGTCCGTGCGCTCCGAGGCTGCCAGCGGCTGAGCTCGATGCCCCCTGCTGCGAAGCTCGATGCTGAGTTTATGGGAGAGCTCGTTAATCCGCTTGTTGACCCGTGAGTATTCTTCGGCGTACTCCTGGTTGGGCCCGTCTTTAACGCTGGCCATGATCGGTGGATGTATGGGCAGCGCCCAGGCGATTGCGCGGGGGAATCTTTGTCCCGAAGCGTCTGCCGGAGTTAAAAACTCCCGCAGATCGGCTGCTCCCCACAACACGATTCGCTGGTCCTCCAGCCACTCTTGAAGCCAGTGCTCATTCCGAGGTGATTTCTCCACAATGGTCGCTCAGCCAGTTTCGTTGTAAACATTAGTTCCAGGCGCTGCCTCGCTTGATTCAGGCAAGCACCGAAAGGGTAAAGAGCGAGGCAACCGTGGAAATGATTATCGCTATGCCGATGCTGTCCGCCTTGATCTTATACTGCAGCGCCAGAACAAACGGCATGGCGCCGCAGGGTCCTGCCGCGGTAAGCAAAACCGTTTGGGTCCAATTGCTGTCCAGGCCGTTCACCGTAGAGAAAAGAAACCATATAAAGAGCGGGTGGACAACGGTTTTCATGGTGGTGACCACCAGGGCTGCACCATCAATCCGGCTGATCCGGACGTCCGCCATGATGATGCCCAGGGAAAACAGAGCCGCTGGTGCGGCGGCGCTGCCGGTAAAGGAAAGAAACGTGTTGAGCCCGTCGTGCAGAGGCAGTCCCATGATATTGGCAGCCAGGCCCAGCGCCATGGCCGCCAGAACCGGATTGCGCAGGAAGGAAGCGCCGACCTTGAGGTAGGAATCGCCCCGGTGGGCAACCACCTCCAAAGCCATGACCATGCCGCAGAAGAAAATGACCATGTCTATGGAAATGACAGCCGACAGAGGCAGAACACCTTGATCCCCATAAAGCACCGTGACGATGGGGAGAATAAAAAAGACATGATTGACGAAGCAGGAGGCCATGCCGAGCAGCATCGATTCGAGCTTGCTGCGCTTGAGCCAGGTCCTGACGGTATATGCCGTTATGGTGAAAATAGTTATCTCGGCGACAACCCAAAGAGTAATAATCGTGTAGTCGATCTGATCCAGCGGCGCCGAGTAAATCAAAGAAAAGATAACAGGGGGAACGAGCGCATAGAAAACGAACTTGTTGATCGTTTGTGCATCTCTGAAATCAAAAACTTTTCGCTTACCCAGTATAATACCCAGCAGCATGATCGCAAAAACGGGAAAGACCGGGTTTAAAAAGGTCTGTACAATAAGCTGCATGGGCAAAAGCCCCACCTGGTTGGGTAAGGGGACCTACCTGTTTTAATCTGGCAATGTGCGCCTCACCCGGATAGATACCACACTCCTGATTGCACATCATCCAGAAATGAGCCGTCGCCGGGTGATGAGGCAATGCGGGCGGTCCAGGGGGAGACGCTCAAGGGACACAAAACTTTATTTGCCCTTCAAAATCACCTTCTTTTCTTCGAGTATCCAAGAAAATCGGATTGCAGTGGCCAGCCCTTATCAGGTACATCAATAGTAGACAACGGCGCAGTTTTAAGATGCGCGCCGCTTGTCGGTTGATTTCCGAAGGTTCAACTTTTCTCACACGCTGCTTCGGCAAGGAGTATAAAGATGGGAGCGCCACTTACCCGCCAGCAACAGAGCCAGCTGCTCGAATGGTTTGGTCCGGACCGTTTCTCAACCGGGTCCTCGGCCTGCGAACTGCATATTCATGACATATCCCCGCACCGCGTCGATCCACCCTCCGGGGTTGTCTGGCCCCAGTCCACCGAAGAGGTCGCCAGACTGTTGGCCTGGACCTACCAGGAAGAGATCGCCATTACCCCCTGGGGCGCCGGCACGAGCACCGAAGGCAATCCCCTGCCGGTAAAGGGAGGTCTGGTGATCGACATGACCAGGATGAACCGGGTGCTCGCCATTCGTCCCGAGGATCTGCAGGTCGATGTTGAACCGGGTGTCTTCAGGCGGGAACTCAACCGGCAGCTCAGCGGCAGCGGGCTGTTCTTCCCGGTTGACCCCGGAGCCGACGCCACCATCGGCGGCATGATCGCCAACAACGCCTCGGGGGTGAAAACGGTAAAATACGGGGCCACCAAAGATTACGTGATGCAGATGACCATAGTGCTGCCGGACGGCGAGATCATCACCGTGGGCAACAGGGCCCATAAATCATCCTCGGGATACGATCTGGGAAAATTGTTCATTGGTTCCGAAGGTACCCTGGGAATCGTCACCGAGGCGACCCTGCGCCTCAGCGGGGTGCCTGAAAACCAGCTGGCGGCAACCGTCACCTTTCCCGACCTCGAGTCTGCCTCCGAAGCGGTGGCAATGATAATTGGCACCGGCCTGGAGCCGGCGGCACTCGAACTGCTCACCGAAGGACTCATTGAACTGATGAACGAGGAAAACGGGCTTGATCTCGAGGTCACGCCGTCCCTGTTCTGTGAGTTTCACGGCATCAGCCGCACCAGCCTCGAAGAGGTCGCCGTCCTGGCCCGGGAGATCTGCGAGGATTGCGGAGCCTTGTCATATCAGTACGGGATCGACGAGCACGAGCGCCGAACCCTCTGGCAGGCCCGCCACGACGCCTGGGAGACAATCAACAGGGCCCACCCGGGGAAAAACACCCTCATCGTCGACGCCGCCGTTCCCATCTCCCGCTATCCCGAGGTCGCGGTCTTCGCCAGCCAGGCGGTCAAGGATCAGGGGGTGCACGGTCTGTCTCTTATACACAT
>JARFQM010000132.1 GCA_029287755.1 Desulfofustis sp.
GGGCCAGCCCGCACTGAGGCGCCACCGCAGCCGGGCTCGATTCGCTCAGGGCTCGAATCTCCCCGGCGGTGGCGACATCCTCGGTGAGCTCGAAATAGTCGGTGCCCGAGGCTATCGCTGCATTCGCAATCTCAACGTTGAACCAGTAGGGCAAACAGGAAATTACCGCATCACATAAACGGAGTGCGCTGCCCAACTCAACCAGGTCAGTGACATCCAGCTTTCTGCTGGAAAAGGAGAAACCGGTCCCCACGTCAAGATCTGCCCCGCTCACCTCGAAACCGCTTTCATGCAGTAGTTCGGCAACCAGATGGCCAACCTTGCCAAGACCCAGCACCAAGACTCTGGTAATTCTCTTCTTCAAGGTCTTCTCCCTCCGTGCCGCACCAGTTTGTGGGCATATGTCATCGTGCGCCCATGCATCAACTCCCACTGTTATCGGCGCTGCATCAAAAGCCTGGGAACATGGCAACCAACAGGGACGCGATTAGATGGGTCGGCATAGCTTACAGTTCAAAAACAATTCCCTGCGCCAGCGGCAGTTCCAGACCGTAATTTATCGTGTTGGTCTGCCTGCGCATATAGCCCTTCCAGGCATCTGATCCCGACTCCCTGCCGCCGCCGGTCTCCTTTTCTCCGCCGAAGGCCCCGCCGATTTCCGCTCCGGAAGTGCCGATGTTGACATTGGCAAGGCCGCAATCGGAGCCTACCGCCGAGAGGAATAACTCCGCCTCACGCAGGTCTTCAGTGAAAATCGACGAGGACAGCCCCTGCACCACTGCATTCTGCAGCTCGATCGCGTTTTCAACCCCGCCTTCATAGGTCATGAGGTAGAGGATCGGAACAAAGGTTTCCTGCTGCACCACCGGATAAAAATTTTCGGCCTCGGCCAGCACTGGCTCGACATAGCAGCCCGACTCGAAGCCCTCGCCTTCCAGTACCCGCCCCCCGCAGACGATTCTGCCGCCCTGTTCTTTCAGCTTCTGCAGAGCGTCCGTGTACTCCCGCACCGCCTCCCTGCTAATCAGCGGGCCCACATGATTGTGCTGATCCAGCGGGCTGCCGATGCGCAACGATTCGTAAGCGCTGACCAGAGCCTTTTTCACTTGGGAATAGACATCTTGGTGAACGATCAGGCGCCTTGTCGTGGTGCAGCGCTGACCGGCGGTGCCAACCGCGCTAAAGACGATGGCGGGAACGGCCCGGCCCAGATGCGCCGTGGGGGTGATAATAATTGCGTTGTTGCCGCCCAGTTCGAGAATTGAACGGCCGAAACGACCGGCAATGACTTCGGCGCCGCGCCGGCCAACCCTGGTTGAGCCGGTGATTGAAACCAGAGGAAGATGACGGTCATGGAGAAGACGCTCACCGACCGTCGCCCCTGTCCCCACCACCAGGTTAAAAAGCCCTTCAGGCAGGTTGTTTTCTTTTACAACCCTGCCCAGTAAATGCTGAATGGCAATGGCCGTCAAGGGCGCTTTGGAAGACGGTTTCCAGAGGGTGGTATCGCCGCAGACGGTGGCGATCATCGCGTTCCAGGACCAGACTGCGGCCGGGAAGTTGAAGGCGCTGATAATTCCCACGGGGCCGAGCGGATGATACTGCTCGTAGAGGCGGTGCTCGACCCGCTCCGAGCTCATGGTTCTGCCGTAGAACTGGCGGGACAGGCCAAGGGCGAATTCGCAGATATCGATCATTTCCTGCACTTCCCCAAGCCCTTCCTGCAGTGACTTCCCGGTTTCCCAGGTAATCAAGGTACCGAGTTCAGCTTTTACGGCGCGCAGCGTCTCACTGATTTGACGTACGATGTCCCCTCGCTTGGGAGCGGGAACCTTGCGCCACTCACCGAATGCCTCTTGAGCCGCAGCCGAGCAATGCTGGTAATCGGCTGCCGAGCAGCGCTCCACCGTGGCCAGAAGTCGACCGTCCACCGGTGAGACAGCCTCTATGCGTCCCTCGGCAGCAGTAGTCCGCCAGGTGACGCCCGTGGACGCTCCCTGGTTGTGGCTGGAGATTCCCAGATCGTCAAGAAGTTTCATCCTTTCCCCCTCGCTGTGCTCTTAATTGCTGTTCTGCTGCCGCAGTATTATGTAGCGCTGCCGGGCCAACTCGAACTCGATCCAGTTGTCCAGGTACGAACCCAGCGCCTCCCGATAGTGAGCCAGCGCACCTTCTCTCTCCCCTTCTGCCTCGGCCTGAAAGCCGAGCGCGGCATGGGCGGTCAGAACCTTTTCGGGGATGGTGCCCGCCTTTTCCAGGAGGTCCTCCTCACTTCTTTTGCGCAGCAGGGCTTCACAGACCTGCCGGTACCAGATCGTCTCAGTCGCCGGACAGATTTCGGCCAGCCGCTTGCGGCTCTCCTTCTCTTTGCCGCTATGCTGCAGAACCGTTGTGGTCAGCAGCCGCAATCCGAGCCTGAGAGGCTCTTCCCGTCCCTGAACCTGAAGAAACTGCTCGGCCAACTTGAGCGACTGGGACCACTCCGAGGCCATTGCACTGTAGAATGAGGCGTAGACCAGCAGCTTCCTGTTTTCCGGCTGCAGGTCGTGAATCTGCACCAGAATAGCACTGCGCTCCTCCGGTGTGGCGCCCGCCCCTTCAAATTTTGCAACCAGGGGATCCAACCAGCTAAGGCGCTCCGCACGTTCGTCTGTCAGTTCCTGAAGCGCCTCAATAAAAGCGCTGCGCTCATTTCGCTGAGCGCTTCCCGGCCTGAATAAATGGACCAGGGCAAGATAGCGCGACCAGTCATCGGGATCGGCTGCTCTGGCTGCAGAACTGAACAATTCCCTGGCTCGGGCCCTATCCCCGTCACCCTCCGCGATGAGGCCGGCGACGAAATGAAGCCAGCTTTTTTCCGCAGGCAGATTCCAGGACTCCAGGTCGTTTTCGCTGAATTGGCCGCTGCTGAGCAGGCGGGCGAGGTAGCCGTAAAATTCGCCGGGCGAACGCCAGTCCAAATGCATCAGCCGGGTCAGGGAGTTGTCATCTGATCCGTGGCGTCCCCAGGTCTTGATCAGGGCTTTGAGAAGCAAGGCCTCGTGATTTTCATGGTCGATCGACAGTGCCCTGTCGACAAGCGCGGCCGCGCCGGCCAGGTCACCATTACAATAATGCATCACCGCGGCGCCCATGATCAGCGAAGGGGTGTCGCTTCCCTCAAGACTTTGGTCGGCTCTGCGCTGCGCCTCGATCCACTTACCCTCAAGGGCAAGGCTCTGAATATCCTTGATTATTCCGGAGGCTGACAGATCAAGCACCCCGTTCCATTTGGGCCGGCCGGCCTTGAGTTCATTGATGAAGCGAACCGCCTCGGTCACTGGCAGCACCAGACCGATATCTGAGAGCGGGGTAATCACCACCATGGGAGCCATGGCCACGTCGGTAGCCACCGCCGAGGCGATGCCGATAACCTTGCCGTTCTTATCGATTATCGGCCCCCCGCTGTTGCCCTTGTAAATCGAGGTGTCGACCTGAAAAAAATTTCTGAACGTGCGGCGTATATGCCCCCTGGTCACGCTCACATTGATCACGTCGGCCTGGATTCTGCTGCCCAGGGGAAAACCCAGCGCAATAACCGGGGACAACCGCTCCAGCTCTTCCATGCGGAAATCCCTGTCCAGGGGCAGCACCATCAGACCCTGGGGAACCCGGTTGATTTTCAAGACGGCGAAATCGTCCTGCAGCGGCGCGTTGATCTTCTGAGAGGTTCGCGACGGCGGTCTGGCTACTCCGGCAATGCTGACACTTCTGCTGCCCCCGCGCCGATAGGCCGAATCCAGGTCATAGATATCCTCCAGCTCTTTTCCGGCACCTATCCCCAACAGCTGGCTGAAAGCGCTGTCACCTTCAAACCACAGGTAGAGCTGATATTCGAACAATGGCGTTTTGTCCGCCGCCCGGATCTGTTTGATGATATTGAAGAGCGTGTCGTCCTTGAGCCACGGGCAGGCCACATGCCGATTGGTCAGGAGGTAGCCGGCTTCATCGACGAGAAAGGCCGTCCCCTCCCTGATCTGGCTGTAGACCACCATGTCGTCAACCCTGAGATGATACTGCACCATCACAAAGGCGACGGAACCGGCATAGCTCTTGGCATAGGATTCCAGGGCCGACTCTATATCCCCGTTAGAGCGCTCGAACGTAAAGAAGTAGATTCCACCGATGACGAGCAGGATGGTGAGAAGAATGCCGAAGCCGGTAACCGTTCTCCTCAATCGTTTGACTTCTCTGGCCGTCTCGGGAGGAGCAGTCTCCTCGACTTCCTCGATCTCCTCCCGGATTCTGCTCAGCGCCTCGGCCACTTCCTGCATGGATCCGGGTCGCACATCCCGATCATCGGCCAGCATTGAGCGAATGAGAACGCTGATTTCCTTGGGAAAGGTTTCTTCCTTGAGGATCGGTCGCGGATCGCAGAGATCCATATCGGCGCTCAGAATCTGTGAAAAAATCCGGCCCAGGGACCAGATATCGCTCTTGTAATCGAGGGGACGCCCACCGCTGATGTCGGGATGACAGTCGAGCAGATTCTGCAGCATTGGCCCGGGGCGCGCCATTTTAGGATCGAGAAAGCGTGACAGTTTATAGTCGATCTTGACATCGACCCGGTCGGAATCACCCTTGAGCACCAGGATGTCGTTGAGAATAAGGTGGGGAATGAAATGGCCGCTCTGATGCAGACCTGAGAGAATGGCGGCCAACCGGTGGAACAGATCGTAGGCCACCGACGTATCCTGCAGCCGTCCCGAACTCAGCAGACTGCCCCAGCTCTCCGCCTCGACCCACTCGCTGACCCGGTACCACCTGCCGTCGGCGGAGCATCGTATGGAATAATGCTGGACGAACCACTCGGGCGGCAGTTCCCCGAGGACCTGCAGCTCGCTGGTCAACCGCTCGGCAACCGTCTCATTGACGCCTGAGTCGGCGGTGAACAGGCGCAGGGCAACGGGCTCTTCGGCCCCTTCATCGATAGCCTTGAAGAGTATCGAGGCCCGCCCTTCATGAATGACTTCGAGAATTCTGTAAGTATCAACCCGGCTCAGTCCTTCAGCAACTTCACTGCCGCAGTTCGGGCAGATCTTGACGGATTCGGCCAACGCCTGACTGCAGTTGCTACAGAGCTTCATAGTCATCCTCCGCGCTTTCGCACCCGAACAGGCGGCTGTCTCTCAACCCGCAAATGAGCCGGCCCTGAGCCCGAGCACGAAAATCGAACCGCTGCCTGGGATTTCTCTTACTTATATGATACCACGTAAGCCCCCATTGAGAAAAATAGAGAGGCAGGAAATGGCTGCGAGTAGAGGAAACCGAATATATACACAGCAGGCCGACAGGATCTGAGCCGCCGCCCTGCGAAGGACCCAGAAACGGCGGCAGGTCCTCATGAGCCCCTCAGGCATCGGGCATGAGCGACCGGCCGTTGTTGAGTTCCGCAAACTTCGCCCGATTTTCTTTGACCCTCTCAATGAGATCTTCGACTTTCCTGATTTTCCGTCCCTCGTAACTTGCTTTCACCGACCGGTTCTTGCCGTCGTCGTTGAACAGCACGATCCTGCCCTTGCTCCCCATGGCCATTACAGCCAGCAGGTCCATCCGCTCTGCTGCCAGTTTTACCTCGTCAACATAGTTGTCGAGCACGTACGCCTCTTTTTGGCCTTCGGGAGCGTCCGGCTTGGCGACATAGAGCAGCACCATGTGGTCCTCGCCCGTCGCCTTGATTTTTACATACGCAAGAGCCAGGTTCTCGTCCGCAATACCAAGGTTTCTGAGAATGACCCATTTCACCAGGGCGATATCCTCGCAATCGCCGCCAAAGGTGGTGATCGTCTCCAGAGGGGTGGCCCAGTAATCCGCTTCTTTCCAGTGATTGGCATCGGCGATCCAGGGCAGATGATTGGCCACCTGATTGGTCTTGACCACCTTTTCCATGTCAGGAATACTCTGGTTATCGATAATGAACTTTTCCACAAATCGCATTCGCTTTTCCGCCGCTTCTCCATACTCCTGTTTGATATAGGCAAAGACGTTTTCGGACCAGGGCTGGAATTCGGCTCGGGAGTATGTCCCTCCCAGAAGAATGGTTGCCAACAGACACACAATCACAGTTCTTAAAAATACCATTTTATCGCTCCGTTTTGGCGCTCACAGCTTTGCTTACAACCTATGATGCACCTACTGCTCTGTCAAATAGAGGCAACCGCTTCCGAGACAACTGAATTCGGACGCTCTGCACCAGAGGCGACGCAGTAACCGCAGATATGAGCGTTACTGCCCAAGTTTTTTCTTCAGATCGTTGAGCAGGCCCTGGGCCGCCTCCTCCATCTTTTCGGACAGTTTCTTCTCCACGACCGCCTGCAGACTTTGAGCTGCTATGTCGCCGATGAGCACCCCACCGACTTGGGCCGGCGTCAGCCCCTCGGTACCGCCGACATTTTCCCTTACGATGTCGGGAAGAACCACCTGAGTCGGCTCCTGGCCGGGTACCACGCCATTGACCGTCACCCCTGTAATCGCCAGCTTGGTGAAACTGAGTTTGACCGGCTCTGTGGTCCCCGTCTCTTCCTGTGAGGGCTGTTCTTCAGCCGCTTTCTCGTCGGTTTTCGCACTGTTTTGCTTGATATTGTCGAGCAGGGTCTGCATATTGGAGCTCCCCTGCTCATTTACCTCAAGATCGACCACGGGACTCTGAATATTCAGTTCCCTGATCACTATGGGTTGACTGCGCAGGGAACTGAGGTCGAGGCCCAGCCGGATGTTGTCCAATTTAAAGGCATTTACCGCCTGATAGCCTGGCGGGTTGGCAATGGAAATACCGGAAATCTGCCCCATGCCGCTCTTCAGATCAAGATCCACAGATGTCACCGTTACCGGTACCCCGAGCAGCTCTGTTCCCACTCCTTCGATTGCACCTTTGAGTATTTTGTCCAGATTTCCAACCAGCAGGTAGAGAGCGATTGCAGCGACAACCGCCAGGCCTGCTATACCAATCAGAATTTTCTTCATTACCTTCTCCCTCCATGTATTTTAAGCCAACAGCACCAGGTCCTGAGCCCGACGGTACGGGAGCAGGCTTGTCAAAAGTGATCAAAAGCCTTCGAGAACTATTTTCCCGCAGGATCTGCCGCTTTCCAGAAGGGCGTGGGCCCGCTTCAGGTGGGCGGCGCAAATGGTGCCGAAATGTTCATTGAAAGTGGTACGCAGCCTGCCTTCATCAACAAGGCTGGAAACCTCCTCGAGCAGTCGATGCTGCTCGATCATGTCGGGGGTGGCAAACAGCGACCTGGTAAACATCAGTTCCCAGTGCAGGGACACGCTTTTACGCTTGAGCAGCCGGACATCTATGGGCTCGGGATCGTCGATCAGGGCGAATTTCCCCTGGGGGGCAATGGCTTCAACGATCTGCTCGAAATGGAGGTCGGTTTTATTCAGGCAGACTATGTAGCGCGGCGGTGCAGCGCCGATTTTTTTAAGTTCATCGACCAGAGGGCGGCTGTGATCGATAACTTCATGGGCCCCAAGCTCTCTTACCCAGGTGCGGGTTTCCGCTCGTGACGCAGTGCCGATCACCTGCAGACCGGTCAGCTGGCTGGCCAGTTGCACCAGGATTGATCCGACTCCGCCGGCTGCCCCAATAATCAGCAGACCGTCGTCACCAGTCCGTTCCCGGGGCACCTGCAATCGATCGAACAGTATCTCCCAGGCCGTTATGCTGGTCAACGGCAGGGCCGCGGCCCTGGCAAAATCAAGCGAGGACGGCATGGTGCCAACCAGCCGTTCATCGACGAGATGCAACTCGCTGTTGGTGCCGGCTCGATCGATCGCACCGGCATACCAGACCCTGTCACCCGGCTTGAACAGTTGCGCATCAGGTCCGACGGAGCGGACAACGCCGGTCGCGTCCCAGCCGAGAACCTGCCATTCACCCGGCTGCGGTTCTGCCCGCATCCGCACCTTGGCATCCACCGGATTGACCGATATCGCCTTGACTTCGACCAGCAGGTCGCGGCCGGAAGGGGTGGGGTCTTCTAGGGTTATATCCTGCAGTGATTCCTGGTGCTCGATGGGCAGTGATTTCTGATAGCCGACTGCTTTCATGGTGTGCTCCCCCTAACTCTTAAATGATGGTTGTCTGCAGCCCCATTGTGTATCGAACACAGATAATCCCTCGTGGAGAAAATGCAATCAGAGGAACCAGCAACTATAGGGCGCAACGGCGAACCCAGATCTTTCTGGTGTGCCTGAAAAAGAAACTCCTGGTGCAGGCAGGCAGTCCGCCTGTCTTCGTTCTCAGCCGTCTCTCTCATCCTTCTTGACAATCTTGTTGCAGACAATGGCATGAGCCGCCAAAGTGACTACCTTTACAGATGTACATTCTCTCCACCCATTCGGGAATAGCGGTAAAGTCAATAGGGGGAAGTTCTTAATCTTTTGCAATTTCAACCATCGGAGGAACAGATCATGGTACGCAGAGCATCGATTATTCTGGCTGGTCTCTTGGTTTTCACGCTGCTCAGCAGCACAGGTTATGGTGATGACAAAATCGAGGCCGAGAATCTGGTAAGCAAGGCGGCGACGGTGGTCAACAGTTTCGCGACCGATCCTGATCTCGGATGGTTCCGCGAAAAGGTTAAAGAAGCGAAAGCCATCTTGATCATACCTCAAAGTATTCAAGGTGCTTTTTTCATCGGTGGCTCGGGCGGCTCCGGGGCGCTCTTGAGACACGAGGCAGAATCTGGTACGTGGGGTTACCCTGCTTTTTATACCGTTGGATCTTTATCGTTTGGATTACAGTTTGGCGGTGAAGCCTCTGAGATAGTATTACTCGTCATGAGCGAGCGGGGAATGGAAAAACTATTGGCAAGTTCGTTTAAGCTCGGCGCAGATATAACGTTGGCAGCTGGACCGGTGGGGGGCGGTGCGGCAGCCGGAACTGCCGATGTATTGTCATATGCAAGGTCCAAAGGCGCGTTCGCCGGGGTCTCTCTTTCCGGAGCAGTCGTTAAAACTAAAGACAAATTCAATGAAGCCTATTACGGCCAGGCGGTGAGCCCCACGGATATCCTGATCCGCAAAACCGTCTCCAACCCGCAGGCCGATCAGTTACGTCAGGATATCGCCTCAATTACTGGGAAATAGGTCATTACAGGGTCTGAAATGGAGAGCCCCCTGCAGGGGGCCCCATCGTCTCCAGATTCGTCATGGTGGAATCCTAGCTGATTACCCGAGTCAAGGCGTCGATGGCGAAAAAAAGGAGCTGCCAATAAGAAGCCGAGGTCCCGTCGGGAGGACCTCGGCTTCTTCCCTGCACCTCAGGCAGTGGTCTACTTCTTGTCCGGCAGAGAGGTGATCGTGCCGTCCCAGGTATCGACCTTACCGGTGGACAGCTCTTTTTCAGAGAACCAGGTCTGGGTGACGTTCTTGGTCTCGGTGAAAAAGGCGAAACCGTCCCGCCCCATGACATGCAGATCACCGAAGAAGGACTGTTTGTGACCGGTGAAGCCGAATATGCCGACCGGTACCGGGATGCCGACATTGATGCCAACCATGCCGCCGTCGGTCCGAAAGGCAAACTCGCGGGCATAGTAGCCATTCTGGGTATAGATTACCGACCCGTTGGCAAAACGGCTGTTGTTCATGATCGTCAGCCCCTCCTCGAAATCGTTCACCCGCTTGACACAGAGTACCGGACCGAAAATTTCTTCACGGCCGATAGACATATCCTCGGTCACCCGGTCGAAGATGGTAGGTCCGATAAAATAGCCGTTTTTGCACCCCTCAGGTACCTCCGGATTGCGGCCGTCAAGCACCAGCTCGGCCCCCTCCTTGACGCCCGTCTCTATCCAGTCCAGGACGAAATCCATATGCCCTTTATTGACCACCGGTCCCATCTGGGAGGTTTTTTCATAGGCCGGGCCCTGATGCTTCTGGTGTTCGACGGCGAACTTTTTCAGATACCCCACCAGTTCATCGGCGATGGCGTTTTCGACGACGATTGTAGGCAGGGCCATACAGCGCTGCCCGGCGCAACCGCAAAAGGCATTGATAATGCCGTGGGCGGTGCGCTCGATTTTACAGTCGCGCAGAACCAGGGCGTGATTTTTGGCCTCGCACAGCGCCTGCACCCGCTTGCCGTGGGCGGCGGCCGTGGTGTAAATGTGCTTGCCGACCTTGGTCGAGCCGACAAAGGAAACCCCTTTGATGTCAGGGTGCCTGAGCAGGATCTCGGCCTGATCCCTGCCGGCGGTAAACACGTTGAGGACGCCATCGGGCAGGCCGGCCTCCTGCCACAACTCCATCATCCGCATGGACGATTGCGGCACGAAACTGGCGGCTTTCAGAATCATACAGTTGCCGGTGGCGATGCAGATCGGGGTCATCCAGCCGTGGGGTATCATGGCCGGAAAATTCCAGGGGGCGATTCCGGCGAACACGCCGATCGGGTGATGGTACTGCACGGTGTCGTAGCCGCTGGACACCTGCATGAGCGACTCGCCTTTCATCAGGTGGGGTGCGCCGGCGGCGAATTCAACCACCTCGTTGACCTTGAGCACATCGCCCATGGCCTCCTCCCAGGCTTTACCCATCTCCAAGGCCAGAAGATGGGTCAGCTCCTCGAGGTGTTCATCGATCAGATGCTTCATCCTAAACAGGACCTGGACCCGCTTGTTGACCGGTGTGGTGGACCAGCCCGGGTAAGCCCTGGCGGCGGCCTCGATAATCTGCTCGACTTCCTCCGAAGTGCATTGGGGAGCCCGGGCAATAATCTCACCGTTTGATGGATTGTAGCAGTCCATGTACGTATCGGTTTGGGAAATTTTCCAGTCACCGCCAACATGGTATTTCAGGGTCCTGATCTTACCGGCAGGATCCTCAACAAAATAGCGTTGGGCAGTGTCTGTAGGCATGGTAGTCATAGCGGCTGTCTCCTCTGGCAAATGCGTTTAAGGATGGTTTCTGAGGCAAGAAGCCTTGCCGGTTTCAATTTCAATCAAAAATGCCGTCCTCAGTTTAGAGTAGAAAAATCGGGTCGTCAACAAATATTATAATATTTAGATATTAATCGGCGGTGCGTCCCACCTTTTCGCTCAGGACGACAAGTCTGTTAGCTGTGTATGAGGTTAAAATCAGCAGGTTCAAAAGGTTTTTCACCCATCCTCTCTGCGAGATAGTGCCCCACCTCCAGCACATCCTCAGTCATTGCCTCGCTTACCCCATCCGGGTCTTGCTCTGCGAGGCAGGACAGTATGCGACGATGCGCCTGCCGAACCCGGGTATAAAATTCAGCTGGTAAATCCAAAGATTGTTTGATCTCATCCAGGTGGCTTTCGATAAAATCAACGATGAGTATGAGCATTGAATTATTGGTAATTCGCGCAAGATAGCGATGAAAACCAATATCCTTGGTTTTGTTGTTCTGCGGGTCAGATTCTTCGGAACTGATGAATGATTGCAGGGTAATCAAGTCTTGCTTATTGATTTTTGCTGCAACCAGACGGGCAATATTGGGTTCCAGCATAAAGCGAATCATGGTTATTTCTGCTATCGAGAGAGATTGAAAATGAAGGAAATTCATCATGCTGTGAATAGTTGTCTGGAGCTTCACCTCGGTAATGAACACTCCGCCCGTGGCGCCCTTGCGCGATTCAACAAGGCCCATGACCTCGAGGGCCCGCAGGGCTTCTCTCAGGGTTGCCTTGCTCACATCAAACTGGCTCACCAATTCCTTTTCAGAGGCCAGCCGATCGCCCGGTTTCAACTGCCCCGACAGCACCGCATCCCTGACTTGACCAATAATCAGATCGGTTACTTTCTCGCTCTTTCTCGCGGAATCAAACATCAAATCCACCTCGCTTTTCAAAACCAGTGCTGCATGTGCAGCGCCTCCGTGATCAAGGATTGACCAGTATCTACCAAGTGAAAATGATTGATTCGGACAGAAATGTCAATGCGAAATATATAAATATTATTATATATTGTCACAAAAAAACCATGCCCCTGCTCTGCGGACCATGTAACCGGCGCTCATCCCTGCAGCCGACTGGACCTAATAGCTTTCTCACTGAAGAGATCTGTGCTATGAATTACCCTGTGTTGAGTCAACCACAATCACGGCGGAGAGAATGACAAACCAGTCCGGTGCGAAAAGATTCGAGGTGATCGACATCGCCCGCTGCTATGCAATGGCGCTTGTCTTCTACGGTCATTTCATAGAGGAGCTGATGCTGCTCAAAAACCCGGTGGCAGCGGCCCAGTACAAATTCATCTATTCCTTCCACATGGTGCTTTTCATAGTCCTGGCCGGGTATGTGGCCAGAGAAGATACGGGCAAGATAGGTGTAGCTCAGTTTGTCAGAGACCGGTTTAGCAGCCGGCTGGTGCCTTTCATCTTTTTCACCCTGCTGATGATGGTGCCCCCCCTATTTTTCGAAGGAAAATTTTTCAATCTCGAGCTGCCCAGTCTGGAAGGCTATCTGGCTGGTCTCAAGGCAACCGTGTTCGGACTGCCGTTATTCTGCGTCCCCTCCTGGTTCCTGCTTCTCATTGTCGGCATTGAACTCGTTCACTACGCTGCCTTTCGTTTTCTGCAAGACTCTAACGCTAAAATTGTCGCGGCCGCGGTGGTATTCTATATTGTCGGTTATTATCTCAACCTCACACTCGATATCTTCAACCCACTGAAGGGAAGAACCGTAGGCTGGAACTACCTCTTCATCCATGAGGCCATCACCCTCTATGGTTTTTATCTGATCGGCATCTACCTGCGTCGCCACCACTTGTTTTCAGAGCGGCTCCCTGCCAGGGTGGCAGGCCCCGGGGCACTTGGGGGCTTCATCCTGGTGCTCCTGTTATACAACCAGAATAACGGCCCCTTTAATTTTTCCGTCTACGACGCGGTGGTAATCATCTTCGCGTCCCACGGTCACATCCTGCTCTTTGCCGTGACCGCCTTAGCCGGCTGCCTGCTGGTTCTGTGCCTCGCCGCCCTGACCAAAGCACCCAAGATCGTATGCTACCTGGGCCAGAACACACTGGTGCTCATGTGTTTAAATGGCATTTTTTACCACTACATCAATCCCCCGCTGGCCGCCTGGCTGCTCGACACACGTGGAGGGTCAGTGCTGACAGTGACGCTTGCCGGCCTGGTCACCACGATAGTGAGCCTGCTTTTGTGCGTCCCTCTGGTGTACGGATTCAATCGAGTCACCCCGGGCCTGATCGGCAAAAGCAAGAAACGTCGGTCAACGGTGCCAACGACTTGATATCCTGAGCCGTCCATCGATCCAACGATTATGATAGCCCCTAACGAATTGGTGATTACCTTTTCTGGGAAATCAGCCGAAAAGGTAGCCATGAGCACATCGAAACAACTAGAAGAAAAATTACTCTACCTGTACCGGATCAATAACCTTCTCCAGGAGCTGCAGGGGGTCTGCCTGGAACTGAGCAGGCAGACGCCGGACCGTCACTATGCCTGTTACCGCAATATCCCGATGCTGAGCGAGAACCTTGCGCCGCTCACCCGCCCCGAAGACCTGCGCAAAGATTTCAGGCTTGTCGGCTCCTACCGGCTGGTGCTGCAGGGCCTGTCTTTCAATCCCCCGCGCCTGCAGGCCAGACCCGCCTCCATGGAGTGTGCGGAAACGGAGGAAATCGCCAGACACATGCGGCGCATGATCGGAGATCTCACCGGCACCTGGCACCGCGGGCCGCTCTGGGAGATTTCCGGGGCCGGTCTCTATACCGAGTTGAAGCGCACCTATATGCTCGACTATCTCCGCTACTTTCTGGCCGTGGCCGAAGAACGGGTCAAACCGCGCTGAATAGCCCTCTACCTGCCTCCGGCAGAGGGTACGCACCTGCGCAGTGGTCTAATTGCTCGCCGCACCGACCTGTTGAGCATGGTCAAGGAGTCCAGTCGCCCGATTCTTGACTTGCTCAAGGTCATGTCTAATCTGTTTATCTAGATGGCTTCCGGGCGGAAGGCATCTCATACACACAAAAGCGACGTCTCAGCCTATCATAAAGAGGTGTAAAATGAGCGATAACAATCACAAAACACTATGCGCCCACGTTGAAGAGGAACTGCAGGTGAAGGACCCCCGGGCCTATCTGAAACTGATCCAGCCGGCCACCCACTATTGTGAAGGCTGCGGCCGGAGTGCGGCAAAAGCAGAAAACGTCTGTAAACCCAAAGAAATATCCTGATCCTGGCGCTGCCAATCGCCTGGTCTGGGTTGCCGAGGCGAGGCGATTGGTGCCCTTCCACGGGGCACACAGCCGAAACTCTCCCCTCCCCGGAAATCGCCTGAGCGCCGCTGAAAACCTCATATCATGAAGAGAATGCTTCCCGTACCTGGCGCGCCATGCCGATGGCGCACTATGGTTTTCCCGATTCTGTCCCAGGGGATAAAGAATTTTCAGAGAGCTGACAATGGCTTACAGAGATATTGATCATCTGCTTTTGAACCTCAACAAGGGCCCCGGGGCAGGCGGCCCTGCTGACCACGAAAAGCCCCGTCGATCCCACGGACGCTGACGCCCCCGTCATTCCGGGTCTTTCCCAGGAGACGACAGCCAACCGGGAAAACATCCACCACCATACACGGTGACCTTTATGAAACGACGCAGTCAGAACATCACCGGCAGTCGCGCTGCCGGAAACTGGGAGGAGAGAACACCGGCGCGAACCATGCTGCGGGCGGTGGGCTTCAACGATGGGGATTTTCAGAAACCACTGATCGCGGTGGCCGTACCTTTTACCAACGGCACTCCCTGCAACGACCACATCAGGGAACTTGGCGATTTGGTGCAGCAGGAGATTGAAGCCGCCGGCGGCAAAGCCATTGTTTTTGGAACCCCGGTTGTTTCGGATGGCATTTCCATGGGTACCGAAGCGATGAAATACTCGCTGGTGAGCCGCGAGGTGATCGCCGACGCCATCGAGCTCATGACCGAAGGCTACCAGGTCGACGGCGTCATCACGCTTTCCGGCTGCGACAAGACCATTCCGGCCGCACTCATGCCCATTGCCCGCAATGACCTGGTGGGGATCACCCTTTACGGCGGCAGCATTCTACCCGGCGTTTACGCAGGGGAAGAGCTCAACATTGTAAGTTCTTTCGAGGCGGTGGGTGCCCATGCAGCCGGCAGGATAGACGATACTCACCTGCACCATATCGAATGCCATGCCTGCCCGGGTGCCGGCTCCTGCGGCGGTATGTACACCGCCAACACGATGGCGGCGGCAATTGAAGCGATGGGAATGAGCCTGCCAGGGTCTTCATCGAACATGGCGGTGGACCGAGCCAACAATATTTCTTCGGAGAAGAAAAGAGATGCCGCCGCCAGCGCCCGCCAGCTCCTCAGCCTGCTCGAACAAGGCCTCACCGGGCGCCGGATAATGAGCCGCAAAGCTTTCGAGAACGCGCTGACGGTGGCCTGGGCCCTGGGCGGTTCGACCAATGCGGTTCTGCACCTGCTGGCTTTGGCCAGAGAGGCCGGCGTTGCCCTGTCCCTCTCAGATATCGATGCGATCACCAGAAAAGTTCCCCTGCTGGGCAATTTCAAACCATCCGGGCGCTACTTGATGAACGACCTGCACCGGCTCGGGGGAATGTCGATGGTCATCAAGCTGCTGCTCGAGGGCGGCTATCTCCATGGCGAATGCATGACCGTCACCGGCAGGACCCTGGCCGAAAATGTGGCCGCTGCCCCGCCCCTGCCCGACGGCCAGGACGTGTTGTTCCCGGTTGAGCAGCCCTTTGCCCCGGCTGGAACCCATATCCGTATTCTGCGCGGCAACCTGGCCAAAGACGGCTGTGTGCTCAAGCAGAGCGGTAAAGCGCTTGAGACTCTGACAGGAGCGGCCCGCGTCTTTGACCGCGAGGAAGAAGCCCTGGCCGCCATTCTGGGCGGCAGGATCCAGCCGGGGGACATTGTCGTGATCCGCTATGAAGGACCCAAAGGCGGTCCCGGCATGCGGGAAATGCTCTCCCCCTCCGCAGCCCTGATGGGAGTCGGACTGGGCGACAGTGTATCACTGCTCACGGACGGCCGGTTTTCCGGCGGCACCCATGGCATCATGATCGGCCATATCGCGCCGGAAGCGATGGTCGGCGGCACCCTGGCTCTGGTAGAAGAAGGTGACACCATCACCATCGACCTGGTACGGGAAGAGCTGAACCTGAATGTATCAGAAGCCGAGCTCAGCGAGCGGCGGAGCCGATGGCATCCCCCGGAAAAGGCTTCGGCTGGCGTCCTTGCCAAGTACGCCAGGCTGGTATCCTCGGCCGCCGAAGGTGCGGTCACTTTCTAGCTTGCCGTGCATCAAATTCTCCTGGCCTGGCGGACCGCCCCGCTTGCCGTGCCTGCGAATTCGGTCCCGGGTAGCCCCCTCGTCGCAGCACTGCTATACTAGAGGGTCTACCCTTGCCTCGCCGGCGAATCTTCTTATTGTCAGATTTAGAGTAAGTCCGCAGCAGGCGGCTGAGCAAACGGCTGGCTGCATGGTGACGTAATTGAACAGGGTGGTGTCTCAAATCGCATACGGCGATCTGAGCGACGGACAGATTATGAAACACAGGGATGTCGCCAAAACTGAACAAGGGGCCAAAGACCTCCAGCAGCGTTCATCCTCGAGCGAAATCGCCTCATTTCTGAAGGCCGCGGGTGAGGTGGCCAAGCCCCGCAGCGGCCGTCTTATTTTTGCCCTGGATGCGACCATGAGCCGCCAGCCCACCTGGGACAGGGCCATGGTTCACCAGGCATCGATGTTCGATGCAGTCGGTAAAGCAGGCGATCTGGCAGTGCAGCTCGTCTATTTCCGCGGCCTGGAAGAATGCCGGGCGTCAAAGTGGGTGATCAACGCCAGGGCGCTGCGGGATCTGATGCTGGCCATCAGCTGTCTGGCGGGTCACACCCAGATCAACAAGGTGCTCAAGCACGCAGCCGCGGAGACCGCCAAAAAGCCGGTTGCGGCTCTAGTCTATATCGGCGATGCCATTGAAGAAAATCTCGAATCGCTCTGCGAGAAGGCGGGTGAGCTTGGGGTTCGGGGCGTACGCGGTTTCTTTTTCCAGGACGGTCTCGATATCGCCGCCGAGCGCGGCTTCCGCGAGATGGCCAGGCTCACCGGCGGGGCCTACCTGCGCCTGGGCCCCGAGTCGGGCAAGGAACTCGCGGAACTTCTCGGCGCCGTCGCGCTCTATGCCCGGGGAGGCTTGCAAGCCTTATCCGAGAGTTCCAGCAGCCAGGCGCGCCTGCTGCTCGAACAGATGAAACGATAAGTTATCACCCTTAGACAACGGTTTCTGGATGACTTTCTATGTCTTTCTCCTGATCGGCCTTTTCTTCGCTCTCCTCTATCTGATCCTGACGCAGCCGGCTCAGAAAAGCGCGGCCGTGCTGATGAATGCCGGACCATTCGCGCTGATCGTCCTTGGCGTCCTGCTGACCTTCACACGGCGCGGAGCCTTCGGCCTGCCCTTGATATTCATAGGGGTCACCTGGTGGCGGCGCACCCGGACGATGAGCCCGATTTCACCGGCTGGCGGCAGAACTTCGACGGTCCGTTCCGCATTTCTCGAGATGGAGCTCGAGCACGATACGGGTGAACTTGACGGTCGGGTGCTGCAAGGCGATAAAGTGGGCAGCCGGCTGTCCTTGTTGAGCGCGGATGAGCTGTTGTCCCTCCACCTGGAATTCGGATCGGACCCGGAGAGCGTCGCCCTGCTCGAGACGTTTCTCGAGCGCTATCACCCCGGCTGGCAGGATCGGGTTAAAAACGGCGCCTCGGGATGGAGCGGCTCCACCGGTCCGGACCAGATGAGCAGGCAGGAGGCCGGCGAAATACTGGGAGTCGCCCCCGATGCCTCCAAAGAAGAAATTCTCGATGCCTGGCGGCGATTGATCAAACGGATGCACCCGGACAGCGGCGGTTCCGCCTTTCTGGCCGCCAAGATCAACGCCGCCAAAGCAGTCCTGCTGGGTGAATGATGGGCCCTGAGCCCTGGCCATTAAAGTTCTGCCAGCCGCTTCAGCTTAAAAAAACAGCGGACGAGGTGGCGCTCGAACAAATTGGTGGTGACATTCTGGTACCGTTTTTCAACGAGGGCCAGGAGATTGTCAAAGATGTATCATTTCCCGTCCGCCTAAACGGAGACATCCAATATGAATACACGGATTATGATCAGTTCTAGATATGGAGCAATCGCATTGCTCTGCACCGCGGCCCTGATGTTCGTCGCCGGTACGGTCGGCGCCTCCGAAAAAGTCAACACCACGTTCTTCGGGGTCGCCATCAAAGGCTATGATACCGTCGCCTACCACTCCGAGGGACGGGCGGTAAAAGGCAGCAGCAAAATCTTCCATAAGTGGAACGACGCCAAGTGGTATTTTGTCAGCCAGGCCAACCGGGATCTTTTTATCAAAGAGCCGGAAAGATACGCCCCTCAATATGGCGGTTACTGAGCGAGAAATCTTGCGACCGCCGGCAAGGTTGCCGGAGTAAACCCCGAGGCCTTCAAAATCATAGAAGGAAGGCTGTATCTCAACTACAGCGCCGAATCCGCTGACAAGTTCGCGGCTGATGCCGCGAAAAATATAGAAAAAGCCGACAAAAATTGGGAAAACCTAAAAATGGACAACTGAGCCCACGCGCCTGCGCTATCTCATTGCAGACCAGCTTTTTTCAGGCCAGCGGCAATGGCAAGCCGGTGAGTCTCGTTCTTAAAGGCCGTACCGAATGAATCCACCTGAAAAAACGGATCAAACCTGAGCACATCCGCAGCGGCATTCTTGGCCTCCTGAATTCGGTCCATCTGGGCATATGTTGCCGCGAGCATGAGGTGATAGCCGGCAAAATCGGGTCTGGTGATCACCCCTTTTTCCAGATTTTCCAGGGCCTTCTTGTAATCGCCCCTTAAATAATAGGCCATGCCCAGGTGCAGCCAGGCGTTGCGTTTAGAGGTGCTGTCCAGGCGCAAAGACATCTGCAGCGCCTCGATTGCCTCATCCACCTGACCTGCCCAGAGGAGTGTCCAGCCCATCTGACTGTAGACCTCGGCGTTGTTGGGGTTAAGTTCGAGGGCCCGCTCCGCTTCGCGCAACGCCAGTTCATACTTATTCTGAAAAGTATAGACGTTGCAGAGCAGGGTGTGAGCTGAACCATTGTCCCGATCCAATTCCACCGCTTTCTGACCCTGATGCAAGGCATTCTCTAACGATCTCAGGGGGAATTCCGTCCACCCATAGCTCACTTTCGCATACTCCACCAATCCTATCCCGACAATCGCATCAGCGTAATAGGGATCAATTGCAATAGCTTTTAAAAACATATCCTTGGCAGCATTGTTGTAATCTCTCGTTCGGTTGCTGTAGAACGCGGAACCACGCAGAAAGTAATCGTATGCATCAAGGTCCTGCGATGGGGTTCGCAGTGCCCTGTCACGTTCAGTTTGACTAACTTGAATTGCTAATTCAGCAACTATTGATGTGACGATTTCAGCCTGGACTTCGAAAATATCCTCATAGTGCAGATTGAATCGCTCCGCCCAGATATGCGTACCTTCCGCGCTTTCAACCAGCTGGGCATTGATGCTCATCCTGTTGTCCATCTTCTGCACCGTACCTTCGAGCAGATACTGAACCCCCAACACACGCCCGATCTCTTTGGCATCGACGGTTTCTCCCTTATATTGAAAAACAGTATTGCTGGAGATTACGAGCAGATCGTGAAATTTGGAAAGATCGGTGATGATGTCGTTGGTAACCCCGTCGCTGAAATAGTCCTGTTCCTGATCGTTGCTGAGATTTTTGAAGGGCAGGACGGCAATGGAGGCTCCTCGTGCCCGATGGGGCTCACCTTTCTGAGATGCTGCTGCCTGGGGTGGTTCCATGTCCGGGCTGGTCGTGCCCTTGTAAAAGAAATAGCCGGAGACCAACAGTAGTGCAGAGAGCAGAAGAACCAGCGCTGGAACTATTATTTTCTGTGTTCGTGTGCGAGGCTCGGCCCCCGTCATCGGGGAACTGGTCTCTGAACCTGTCGCCAGTCGATATATCCTGACGGGGTCAGATATGTTTTTCAGTGAATGCTCCCCGGTGAAGGTAAAGCTGTAGGGCAGTTTCCGCTTCACCTGATCATACGCTTCACCGGACAGGCTGATGCCGCCTGGTTCGGCCATTTTTTCGATGCGCGCCGCAATATTGACACCATTTCCGTAGATGTCTCCCGATTCGGACAGCACATCGCCAAGATTTATGCCCAGTCGGAACCGAAACGGAAAATCTGCTTTCTCGACTCGCCGCTGCCAGTCCAGCGCGCATTCGAGACAATCGACCGCACTGGGAAATTCAACCAGGTAACCGTCCCCCATGCGTTTGACGATTTGACCGCCATGGGCTTCCACACTCGGTTCAATCACCTCTTGTTCGCATTTTTTCGGAGCCGCCAGGGTCCCCACCTCATCCCTGCCCATCAGGCGGGAATAGGCGACGACATCTGCCGCAAGAATAGCGATTAACCGGCGTTCCATGCCCCTCACTTGGTAGGTGACTGGGTTAAGAGAAAATGGATTTCAGATCAGCACTACAGGGTAGTATATGTACGAGCCGCCATCAGGTCAGATGTTTTCGAGCACCATGGCCATTCCCTGCCCGCCGCCGATACAAAGGGAAGCCAGACCGAGTTCCAGGTTCTCCCGCTGCACCTGCTTCATCAAGGTAACGAGGATTCTGGCTCCGGTGCAGCCGATGGGGTGGCCGAGCGAGATGCCGCTGCCCTGCCTGTTTGTTTTTTCCAGGTCGCATCCCAACTCCTGCATGCAGGCAAGGGCCTGGACGGCGAAAGCTTCGTTAAGTTCTATGGCGCCGAAATCAGTGATCGTGTAGTTGTGACCGGCGAGAATCTTGCGCACTGCGGGAATGGGCCCCAGGCCCATGTAGGCCGGATCAAGGCCGGCCGAAGAGTAGGCCTTGATTTTTACCAGCGGCTGGATACCGAGCTCCCGCGCTTTATCTTCTGCCATCAGCAGCAGCGCGGCGGCAGCGTCGTTGATGCCCGAGGCGTTGCCGGCGGTTACCGACCCGTCCTTTTTAAACGCCGTCCGCAGCTTCGACATTTTTTCGAGACTGGTTTCCATGGGTCGTTCATCGACTTTGAACGACAGTGGCTCTCCCCTTCTCTGGGGCACGAGAACCTCGGCGATCTCCTCCTCGAACAAGCCCTCCTTTATGGCCGCCAGTGCACGGTTATGGCTCTGAACACCGAGTTCGTCCTGCTCGGTTCGACTGATGCCGTACCTGGCTGCGATGTTTTCAGCGGTCATCCCCATGTGATAGCCATAGAAATATTCATGCAGACCATCATAGATCAACAGGTCGACCAGTTCCCCGTTGCCCATCCGCTGCCCCCAGCGGGCGCCTGGCAATGCATAAGGAACGCGGCTCATGGACTCCATACCCCCGGCCAGAACCACATCGGCATCACCGCACCTCACAGCCTGGGTCCCCAGCACCACGGCCTCCATTCCCGAGGCGCAGAGCTTGTTGACGGTGGTGGCGCTGGTTTCTTTTGAGACGCCGGCACGAATCATTGCCTGGCGGCAGGTGTTCTGCCCCTGGCCCATCGGCAGAACATTTCCCATATAGACCATATCGATGTTGACCGGCTGCAGGCTCTCATCATAATCGTAAAACCGGGCCTCGAGTTCTATCCTGTTTTCATCGCGAATAGCGTCTGGAGCAAATTTGATACACTCGTCGCTGGTCTGCGGGCGCAGCCCCGCATCTTTCAGCACCGCCTGCATCACCGTGGCGCCGAGATCAACTACCGGAACATCCTTGAGTGATCCTCCAAAAGAACCTATCGCCGTTCGTCTTCCCTCTACTATGACCACGTCTCTCATTGCTTGTGTACCTCGCTGGTAGTGTGAAATATTATCCTTTTGACCCGAGCCTCAAACCGCCATGCACAAACACGGTTTCTCCAGCCATTGCCTCATTTCTGTAAAGCTCGGCGACAATTGAAACAATTTCCTCTGGTTCTATCAAGCGTCCAATCGGAATCTGCTCGACTATTCTGGAAATAATCCTTTCATCCATGTTTTCCCCCATCGGAGTCGCCACATAGCCCGGCGCAACAGCCATACAACGGATTTTGTCAGCAATGTTGCGGCGGAAAAATTCCGCCGTGAGCACCTTCGGAAACACGGACATGGCCGCTTTCGACGATGAATAGTTCAATTGACCCGCGGTGCCCAGCGAGCCTGTTGAAGATACCACACAGACAAGTCCTTTGCAGCCGTTGTTGATCATCTGCTCCACGCACTCGCGGACCGTCAGGAAGACGCCGGTCAGATTTATGTCGACCACTTTTTTGAAACGACCCAGCGACATTTTCCCGACAACCATGCCGCTCTCCCTGTCCGTGCTGATCATCAGGCCGTCCGTGGCAATGGTCGCAAACGGGGCAACCAGGTTAATGGCGCCGAAGCGCTCCATGGCAAATGAGGCCAGCCGCCAATTGTCCTCTTCGCTGGTCACGTCGCAGACAATGGAGGCAATGGTGTCGCTGATCTTTCTGAGCTTCTGCTCGGTGCTTCTCAGACCATTTTCCTCCACATCTGCGTTTATGACTTTGCCGCCGTTACTCAGCCAGTATTCGGCCAGGACCTTTCCCATACCTCCGCTGCCCCCGGTGATGACGGCCACGGAATCGCTGATTGAGAGCATACTCTCCTCCGTTTCAACCTTTCACCATTGCTGAATCAATCGGTCCCACCAATGAGCGGACGTTGCATAGGATTGCTGTGCTGCAAGCAGCGCGCCAGCTCCTGGTGGATGCGGCAAATTAATCGGTAATGGATCTGCTCGTCTTTCAGTGAATTACCTGATCGGGCATGTTTTTTGCTCAGTTTACCGGGATATAGAAGACGTTATTGAGACCAAGAGCCCCTCTTCCAAGGTACATAATCCATGACTGCACAACCAACCTCAGCCGAAAATAATGGCCCTCGGCAGAATAAAGTCGTTTCAGCTGCTGAAGCGGTCGCCGTTGTAGAGAACGGGAGCATGATCGCCACCGGCGGATTTGTCGGCACCGGTTTCGCCGAACATCTTGCCGTTGCTCTGGAAAAGCGCTTTCTGGAAACCGGCGAACCCCGCAATATCGGTCTCGTTTATGCCGCCGGCCAGGGCGACGGCAAGTCGCGGGGCCTCAACCACTTCATTCATCCCGGCATGGTGGGCAAAGTTGTCGGCGGCCACTGGGGCCTGGTGCCCGGTCTGCAGAAACAGGCAATGGAGAACAAGATCATCGCCTACAATCTGCCGCAGGGTATCATATCGACCATGTTCCGCGACATCGCGGCCAAAAAACCACGCACCATCAGTGCAGTGGGTCTTGGAACCTACGTCGACCCACGGAACGGGGGAGGCAAAATCAACGACGTCACCACTGAAGAGCTGGTCGAGTTGATGGTTATCGATGGCGAGGAATATCTGGCCTACAAGACCTTTCCGATTGATATCGCACTGATTCGCGGCACTACCGCAGACCCGACCGGCAACATCACCATGGAAAAAGAGGCCTTGACCCTTGAGGTTCTGGCTATTGCCATGGCGGTAAGAAATTCAGGGGGCAAAGTGCTGGTGCAGGTTGAACGGATAGCCGATTATGGCACTTTGCCCGCTCGGGATGTGAAAATACCTGGAATTTTTGTTGATTATGTGGTGGTTGCCGATTCTGAAAATCACTGGCAGACCTTCGGAGAGCAATACAACCCGTCCTACAGCTGCGAGATAAAGATCCCCGTCGAGTCCATACCGCCCATGGAGATGGGCGCCCGCAAGATAATTGCCCGCAGGGCCGCTTTCGAACTGAGAGCTGGCGATATAGTCAATCTGGGCATCGGCATGCCGGAAGGAGTCTCCAATGTAGTTATCGAGGAAAATGTCCTCGATCGAATCGTGTTGACTGCCGAGCCGGGAGTGATTGGCGGGATACCGGTTGGAGGGCTCAGTTTTGGTGCTGCCATAAATACCGATGCCTTGATCGATCAGCCTTACCAGTTCGATTACTACGACGGCGGCGGCCTCGACATTACCTTTCTCGGTATGGCCCAGGCCGATCGCTTCGGTAACGTCAACGTCAGCAAATTCGGTCCGAAACTGGCGGGAGCCGGGGGCTTCATTAATATCAGCCAGAACGCCAAGACGGTCGTATTCGTCGGCACTTTTACAGCCGGCGGACTGGAACTGCTGGTTGAAGACGGCACAATGAAAGTGATCAATGAAGGGAAATCCACCAAATTTGTCGATGATCAGGTGGAACATGTCACCTTCAGCGGTAAATACTCTATCAAACGGGGACAGACTGCAATCTACATCACTGAACGATGTGTATTCCGGCTCACCGAAGAAGGCATGGTGCTGACCGAAATTGCTCCCGGCATAGATCTGCAGAAAGACATTCTAGACCGGATGGGATTTGCGCCGATGCTCAAGGAACCCCCCAAGATAATGGATACCGCGATCTTCAACCCGGAAAAAATGGGGCTTGAATTGTCCTGATCTGCCAGGCAGAGGACCCCCCGGCCGAATCGACCTTGCCTATCCGGGGGTGAGGGGGATTCTGTATTTTCTGATTTTCTTGTAAAGCAGTGTCCGGTGAATGCCAAGCAGGTTCGCCGCGCTCATCTTATTGTAATCTGTCATCTTCAGCGCGTCCTGAATGGCGGCCTTTTCGGCCTTGGCGACCACCTCCTTGAGCAGGGAACGTTGTATTATTCCTGGGTCGGCACTGCTTTTGTGCAGATAGAAAGGCAGGTCCGCCGGGGTGATCTGTTCCCCCTCGCAGGTAGCCACGGCTCGCTCTATCACATTGTTCAGCTCCCTGACATTGCCGGGCCAGGAGTGACGCGTCAGCAGTTCCTCGGCTCCATACGTGAGGGTAAGCTCGTGCTGCCTGGTCTCCTCAGAAATCTTTTTGATGAGGTGGCGGGCAATCAGCAGAATATCGTCGGCACGCTCCCGCAGGGGCGGGATGTGCACAGGCATGACATTGAGCCGGTAGAAGAGATCGGCTCTGAACGCACGTTCTTTTACCTTCGCATCAAGGTCCTGGTTGCTGGCCGCGATCAGCCTGAAATCGGAGCGCAGCACCCGGTTTCCGCCGAGACGTTCGAACTCCTTCTCTTCAAGCACCCGCAGCAGCTTCGGCTGCATTTCCATGGGCAAATCGCCAATCTCGTCAAGAAACAGGGAGCCCTTGTCGGCCAGTTCGAACTTGCCTTTCTTGCCGGTATTTTTGGCGCCGGTGAAGGCGCCTTTCTCGTATCCGAAAAGTTCCGATTCCAGCAATTCAGCGGGTATGGCGGCACAGTTCAGCCTGATCATCGGAAACGGTTTTCTGTCACTGGCATTGTGAATCGACTGGGCGAAGAGCTCCTTGCCTGTGCCGGACTCCCCGGTAATCAGAACAGACAGGCTGGTGCGGGCTGCTTTCAGCGCTTCCCTCTTGGCCGCTTTGATGGCGGCACTGGAACCGATGATGCTGTCGAGTGAGTACTTGGCGGTTCTCAGGGATTCCAGGTCTTTTTGATAGATGCGCACCCTCGACTCGAGTTCGCTCAGTTTCTGAGCCAGCTGGCCCACTTCCTTGCTGTCCTTGAATATCACCTGACCGAACACGCCGACTACCTTGCCGTCCTTTCTAATCGGGATGCGTTGAACGATCATATTCTGGCCTTTGATCGACTGGCTCTCATTGATCTCGGCCCTGCCGGTTTGAGCCACGATATGCATGCGCGTGTTCTCGACAACTTCGCTTATATGGCGCCCGATCTGGGCCTCGGGATCTATGTCCAGAAATTTCCCATAGGCCTTATTGAAGTGGGTAATAATACCGTCGGTATTGACCACACAGGTACCTTCACCGATATGCTCGAAGATCAGCTTCAGGGTCTCGAGCTCTGTTTCAATGGTCGGCTCGGTGTGGAAATCAAGAAGATGTGCAGAAGAATTTCGTGGCCTGGTCATGTGCACCCCAAACTGTTTCAAATTTGAGACATGTTGATTTTTTGCTACATATACTGGCTCTTCGTAAAACATACAAGTCAATTCATTACTGGGGGTACTAAAAGTCAGGATTTCAAAAAGAGCAGCGGGGCGGGATGAAAAGAACGAGGCCGCAAAATCAAAGATTTTGCGGCCTCACAGACGAGGAAGTGTTGAAGTAACGTCAGCGGCCGAAAAAGAGGTCCGGCAGCCAGGTGATGAGCCCGGGGAACACAGCCAGAATAATGAGGCCGACCAGCTGCAGGATTACGAAGGGGATAATGCCTCGATAGATATGACCCATGGTAAATTCGGGCGGGGCCACGCCTTTGAAATAGAACAGCGCGTAGCCGAACGGCGGGGTCAAAAAAGAAGTCTGCAGGTTTACGCAGAGCAGGATCGAAAACCAGAGCGGGTCGAATTCGAGCTCCATGGCGATCGGCATAAAGATCGGTACGGTTACCAGCAGAATGGCTGCCCAGTCAATGAACATACCCATCAGGAAAACAATACCCATCATGATGACCAGCACCAGCCAGCGGTTCATGCCGGAGCCCACCAGTACATCGGCGACCACATCGCCACCGCCCATGGACAGAAATACCGTGGAGAAAAACTTGCCGCCGATGAACAGCATCATCACCATGGCGGTAGTACTCAGGGTGGAGCGGGAAGATTCGATCAGCACCTGCATACTGAATTTTCTGTTAACGATCGCCAGAATCAGTGCTCCGAAGGCGCCCAACGCGGCTGCCTCAGACGGCGTTGCCACACCCGCCAGGATCGTTCCCATTACCGCGAGGATCAAAGCCATTGGCGGGATGAGTGATTTGAGCGTCAGGACCACCTTCTGCATCGGCGTCCAGCGGGAGGCCTCCTCTCGGGTAATCGGCGGTCCCAGTTTCGGATTGATGGTGCAGCGCACGTAGATATAGAGAAAATAGAGGCCTGACAGGACCAGGCCTGGGAAGATCGCCCCGGCAAACAGGTTGCCGACGGAGGTTTCCTTCATACCGGTCAAACCGCCGTAGACCACCATCATGATACTCGGTGGAATGAGGATACCGAGGGTACCGGCGGCACAGATGATGCCGGCGGACATCTCTTTCTGGTATTCCTTTTTCATCAGGGCAGGAGTGGCCAGCAGCCCCATGGCAACCACGGAAGCGCCGATGATACCCGTGGTGGCGGCAAAGACCGTGCAGACCACTACGACGGCCAAGCCGAGTCCTCCCTTGAGCCCGCCCAGTACCACATAAAGGGTTTCGAACAGCTCGTCGGCCACCTTGGAGCGGTCGAGCAACTGGGCCATCATGATGAACAGGGGAATGGCCACCAGCACATAGTTGTTCATCAGTCCCCAGGCGTTATTGGCAAACATGTCGAACAGACCGGCGACATCCCACCCGTTGTCAATCAGACCAAAAAGCGTGGCCACTGCCATCAGGGTATAGGCCAGCGGGTGCCCAAGGGCGATGGCCGCAATAAGGGTGGCGAACATAGCCACCGTCAGAAATTCAGGGCTCATGGTTGCACCTCTTCTTTATCGAAAACGATCTGCAGGTATTTGATCAGATTGGAGACGCCCTGCATGAGAAGCAAGAAGAAGCACAAGGCCATGATTATCTTGTAGGGGTAAATCGGCGGTGCCCAGCTGGTTGAGCCCCTTTCAAGAGTTTCCACCGAATACCAGGCGTATTTCGCCGAGGCGATGGTCATAGCGATCATCACCGGTAAAAACATCACCAGGGTCGTCAGGGCACCAATTAGCGCCTGGGTTTTCTTCGAGGTCATGGAGGTGAAGATGTCGACCCGGACATGGCCGTCCTTTACATCCGTGTAGGAATAGCCGAACATGTAGTGCATGCCGTAGAGGAAGCCGGTCATCTCAAACCCCCATACGGTGGGAGCGTTGAAGCCGTAGCGCATCATCACCTCGTAGAGCACCACGCCTAGAAGCGGAAGAATGAGCAGCGCTGTCCAGTCGCCCTGCTTGGTATTGAACCAGTCGATTCCTCGGGAAATTTTTGCAAACATTGCACGTCCTCAGGTTGAGCTGGGCAAAACTGTTTCCGACCCCTCCCGGGTGGAAAGGGTCGGAGGTGCAAGAATCCTGCTGAGAAGATCAGGGCTATTCGGTGATCTGCCCTGAGATATAGGTCTCATACGGCCACGGGGTAACACCGCTGCGGGCCTTACGCCATACCGCGTATTCATCGATGAAGGCTTCCTGGCTGTCGAGTACCTTTTTGACATCGGGAAATTTCTCTTTCACGGAATCGAGATAGGTTTTGGCCACTTTTCTGAACTCGATCAGAGTTTCCTTGTCCATCATAACAATTTCGACGTTTTCAGCGAACCTGTTTATCGCTTCGGCATTCAGGGCATTGACCCAGTTATAGGACCAGGCCTGGGTCTCGGCCGCGGCAATTTTGACGATCCACTTGAGGTCTTCGGGCAGGCTGTCCCAGGCTTCCTGGTTGAAGAACAGGCCGCACTGGATGCCGGGCTGGTGGGCGCCGGGCTGGATGACGTACTTGGTGATTTCATCGAAACCCATCGGGTAGTTGATGGCCGGCGAGGAGAACTCAGCCGCATCGATCACGCCGCGCTCCAATGCCAGGTATACCTCACCACCCGGCAGCGGGGAAACAGAGGCACCCAGGCTGTTCATGATGTCCATGTACCAGCCCGGGGTTCGGACGCGCATGCCTTTGAAGTCTTCCATCTTGGTGGCCCGCTTGTTGGAGAACAGTCCCATTTCCTGGCCGGTCTGGCCTCCGGGCAGTGCAAAGAGACCAAACTGACCGTAGATCTCCTGCATCATCTCCAGGCCGCCTTTTTCATAGAGCCAGATGTTGTAGCCCTCGGCATCGAGCCCGAACGGTACCGATGCAAACGCAACAAAGGCCTCGTTCTTGCCCTTCCAGTAGCCGGGCCAGTCATGGCCTACCTGGGCGGAACCCTTGGCTACGGCGTCAAAGGACTGCATGGCCGGTACCAGCTCGCCTGCCGAAAACGGTTTGATGTCAAGGCGGCCAGCCGATGCGAGCCGCACGCTGTCGGCAAAATGGGCAGCAATATCGTAAAACAGCAGTCCCTTGGACCAGGGCATGACCATTTTCCACTTGATGGTCTCGGTCGAAGGTTCGAACTTTACCCTTTTAGCGATTTTGCTGCGCTCATCCACACCAAATTTCTCTCTCTTGGCAGCATCAGCGGTACCAAATGCCAATCCCACTGCCATACCAACTGCAAGTACGCCTGTTACAAGCTTTCTCATTGGTTTTCCTCCAGATGATTGGTGAATTTAATCTTCCCGGTGCAGTGTCCGGTCTGATTGTTGGCCTGTTGGCCTGATAATCAATCCCACATGCTGACATGTATCAAATTGATCTTCGAGCAGTGGAAGCCCGGATCAATTGCCTGAAATGGACAAATGAGAGTGAACTTCCATGCACGGGTAAGAGTCCAAACTCTCTCATTCCACCAGAATAAATTCTCTTCACATTACGTGCCAGTTTACTTCTTGTTAGGTTTTACTTGGCAAAACGTCAGGTTTGATGACGGCGGCCTCAATCACCTCTATATAATCAAATCACCATACCATATCTAACCAGGCCTGGCGAACAAGGGGGGCGGTTTTTTAGTTGACACGGAAACCTTTTTTCACTATTAGTAGAAATGGAAACTAAATATCGGTCACTCAGTTCAGGGCCCCAATGCACCCTCTCACCGCAAAGGAAAAAAACACGGCGGCATCACTACCCCAGCCGACCAGGGAAGCTCAAGCGCTGCTCGTGCAGCTGTTGATCAAGAGCGGCCTGTTCCTGCAAAGAGAGCTGAACCAGGTGTGCCAGCACTATGGTCTGAACACAAACCAGTTCAGTGTAATCAACGAAATCATAGTGCTGGGTCCGGTCAGTCAGAAAGATCTGTGCGAGCGGCTTCTTTTCGAAAAATCACATGTATCCAAAATCGTCAAAAATCTTCTGGATAAATCGTTGATAAGCGTCTCGGTTGCTCCCAACGATAGACGCTCCACCCTGCTCATCGAAACCGACCAGGGCGCTGAATTGTGGAAGAGTTGCCTAGAGAGCTTTTCCAATTCGAGCACGGAACTCATGTCTATCCTGTCCGATGAAGAGACAGGTAAGACTTTGAAACTGATAAAAAAACTCGAACGGGCTTTTGTGCGTAGTGCAGATAAGCAAGAACACGCACCGCAATAGACATGTCACCCACAGCAGATAACTAACGAGGTACACAGATGGCAGATTTTACCAACGCCATGGAAATTTTTCAGTTTCTCCCCAAAACAAACTGCAGGGAGTGCGGAGAAAGCACCTGCCTCGCCTTTGCCGGAGCGGTGTTTACCGGTAAAGCGGGGCTCTCCTCCTGCCCCTACGTTCCGGAGGACAAACTGCAGCAGTTCGGCGGCGCCAAACGAGGGACCAATCCGATTGAAGAAGAGTTCGCCGCCGTAATGGAGAAACTGCAGACCAGGCTCCTTTCCCTGGATATGGAGGAGAGGGCCAGAACAATAGAAGCCGATTACCGAGATGGCCGCATCACCATTCCGATCCTGGGAAAACTCTTCACCATCGACAAGCATTCCCAGGTCACCACAGACATCCATGTAAACGGCTGGGTTCTCGGAGCAGTGCTGCACTATATCAATTACTCCAAAGGGGTGCCGCTGAGTTCCAACTGGGTACCGTTGCGCGAACTTCCTCACGGCAAAGATTGGTTCCGCTTGTTCGGACAGCAGTGCGAAAATGTGCTCAAAACCACCGCTGACAGATACCCGGACCTTTTTTCCGACCTGGTGGAGATGTTCCGCGGCAGACAGGTAGATGAGCGGTTCCAGTCCGACGTTGCCGTCCTGCTCTCGCCTCTGCCCCTGGTCCCCATGCTGGTATGCTACTGGCGACCCGAGGACGGTATGGAATCATCACTCTCCCTGTTCTTCGATGATACCGCCGAAGCCAATCTCGGTATGGAAGGGCTCTACACCCTCGGCGTCGGCATCGCCCAGATGCTGCAGCGCCTCTCGATAGTGCATGGCCACATGCAGAGCACCTGATTTTGTTTACCGATGCATGAGTGAGTCTCAAGACCCAGGTACGCGGCTATCAATTGATTTGATGAGCAACGGAGCACCTGCATCACCGGTAAAAACAATTTTTGCGTACAATCGAACGAGCCTGAAATAATCTGCCATTGACAAGCCTTCCTACCAGGAATTGGGGCAGCAGGCCGCAGTAAAAGAGTTCGCCATACATGACGACATAAGTTCTAGGCGCCCACTCAGGCAAGGCGCGAGCGAGGAGCCGGCGGAGCGGCCTGGTAGCGCAGTGAACAGTCACCGCAGCGAGCAACGCTGCCTGGTGGGATGGATTGGACGTATGCCGTTATGTACAGTTACCAGTATAGCCGAAGTCCCGTGCTCAAGGTCCAGCCTTCGTAGTCACTGCCATCAACGGACGAGTCATCCATTTTCGTCCATGTCGCACCCGTTTGCCATTTGAACTTATGGCCGTAAAAATAGACGTTGACACCACCATACACATCCTGAACACGGTCACCCCTGTCATCGACACTGGCGACCCTGTTGTCATAGCGGTTTAAGCGCACACTGTTGTCGCCGTCGCCAGCCACATAGGTATAGGCCGCCACGACCTGGACGTAGTCGTTGAAATCATAGAACGGCTTGAGGTGAAAGCCCCAGACGTCATCCTGTCCCTGGTCGGCGAATCCCTTGCCCAAGGAGATATCGCCCCAGACGCCCCAGGGGCCGCTCTGCCACTTGGGTGCAAAGGACAGAATCTGCTCAAAATCTCGGGTATTGGCTGCTTCATCCTCATCCTGATAGACGTAGTCAAGGGTCAGCGTGGTCGTTTCATTCACTTTGTAGCCCAGTTCCCAGAGGGTGAACCAGCTTGCCCCATCCCAATCGAGTTCGGGATCGCCGCCTGAGGAGAAGAAACTCGCCTTGTAACTGAAATCACCGGCACATGCACCGCTCACCAGAACTCCGTTGAAATATTCCTCGGTAAACCAGAGGTTGTTGGTAAGGTTATTTCTCTCCAGGGTCAGCAGGCGTTTGGATGAGGTGAGCCCATCGAGGGTGAAACCGGCCGACTGTTTCAAGACCTTGAGCTTTAATTCTTTACTGACCTCCCACTGGATATAGGCATCGGTCAGGTCGGTATACCAGTCGCCGATATCTTCATTCAGATCGAAGTTGGTCTCGAGATGGACCTTCCAATTGTCGAACATGTAGGCTTCAGCACCAAATCGAAACCGGCGCCAGCGGGTATCGCTTAAGTTCTCGTAAGGACTGCCGTCTGCATCGGTGCCGTCGGGATCCACCCAGACCGCATCGAGCTGGGCCCGGCCCACGAGAGCGAATTTCTGAAAATTGCCCTGCTCGTTTTCATAGAGCGTCAGATAGCTCCAGGCCTTGTCAAAACCACTCTTTTCTTCTGCCAGGGCGAACGAAGCCGATCCACAGAGCAAAGCGGCAATGATCAATAGGTATTTTACAGGCAAAAATCCATGCATGTATACCTCCTCACAGAGAACCGTGGTTCACGGTTGAGTCTGTCTGCTGAGATAACTCCTCAAGGTTTAAACAGGGAGCCCCCCCAGAGTGCTGGCTATTATGTATCTTGCTCAGCCAGCATTGTATTTATCAATCGCTCCCCCGCTGATCTGAGATGTGATTTCAGCGCCTCTGCTGCCTGCTCGCCGTCTCTGTTCTCAATCGCCTGCACTATGACTTCGTGCTGATCGTAGACCTTGGCGTAGCCCCAGTCATATTTCGCCTTCTGCTTCATCCAATGCCAGATAGGCTGGCGCAATTCCATGAGAAACCTTATTAACACGCTGTTGTGACACGACTTGGCAACGGCAAGATGAAACTCGAGATCAGAAGAGATGGGCTCATCGTCGTTAATTAAGGCTATCTTGAGCTGCTCGTGTTTTTTCCTGATCTCGCGGATATCGTCCTCAGTGGCCCTATCCGCCGCCAGCCGCACAATGATGCATTCCAGCTCAATTCGTGCCTCGACCAGCTCACTGATTTTTTCTCTGCCGATACCAATCAGTCCGATTCGATTGGCGTCGCCTTCCGGTGAAAAATCGGCTACATGGGTTCCCTGGCCGGGTTTAACCGTCACCAGCCCTATCAGAGACAGGGCCCCAATCGCTTCCCGAATGGAACTCCTGCCTACCTGGAACTGCTTCATCAATTCCAGTTCAGACGGCAGGCGATCACCCGGCTTGAGCTGGCCGTCAGCAATAAGCGCCATAAGCTGGTCGGCAACCTGGTCGGCGAGCCGTCGGCGTTCTACCTGAAATAGTGGTTCGGTCATGTTTCCCCACCCAAGGTTGGTCCGTAACAAACTGAAATATCGACAGAATATTTAAGTTATGCTGCACATTAACAACTTTTCAAAGATAATGAAATAGATGCACCGGTTTTTTGTTGACGAAAATAGTAAAGTGAAATAAGAATATCATAACATCTGATGATTAGATGATCATTTATTATGATGCAATATGCAGGATATTGCAAGCAGGATAATTTCACCTGGTAAACCGCATAAAGAGAAGAGCTATGACCAAATTCAGCGCCAATTTGACCATGATGTTCACCGAAGTGGATTTTCTCGATCGCTTCGAGAAAGCCGCTCATAACGGATTTGACGCGGTCGAGTACATGTTCCCCTACGACTGGCCGGCCGCTCAGCTCCTGGAATACCTGCAGCGCCACAACCAGCAGCAGATACTTTTCAATCTGCCGGTGGACGAATGGGCATCGGGAGTGCGGGGGATTGCCTGTATTCCCGGAAGGGAGCAGGAATTCCAGGAAAATGTGGGCCGGGCAATCGGTTATGCCAAAGTACTCCGCTGTTCTAGGCTGAATGTCCTGGTGGGACTGACCCCGGAAAAGGAGAGTCCCGATGCGATCCAGAGGACCCTGGTCGACAACCTGCGCTTTGCCGCCGATGAACTGGCCAAGGAAAATATCACCCTGCTGGTCGAAGCATTGAACAGCCGCGATGTTCCGGGTTTTCACCTGGTCGGCTCGGAGGAGGTGATCGATCTGATTGAGGCAACCGGTCATGAAAACATCAAGTTCCAGTACGACATCTACCATATGCAGCGCATGGAAGGCGAGCTGATCAATACCCTGACCCGGTTAATGGATAAGATCGGTCATATCCAGCTGGCGGACAATCCCGGCCGGCATGAACCCGGCACCGGGGAGATAAATTTTACCAATCTCTTCCAGGCAATAGATCAAGCCGGCTATGAAGGATGGATCGGCTGTGAGTATATCCCGGCGGCAGGCACCGAAGCAGGGCTTGGCTGGCTGGCTGAGTACAGATAAACGAGACGTTCTGAGACATTTAAACGACTAAGGAGATAGACAATGAAGGTTGGATTTATTGGGCTTGGCATCATGGGTAAACCGATGAGCAAGAATCTGCTCAAGGCGGGCTATGACCTGGTGGTCATGGATGTTAATAAAGAAGCAATGGCAGAGCTTTCCGCCGCGGGCGCCGCCAGCGCAGAAAGCCCCAAAGCGGTGGCTGAACAGTGCGAGTTCATCGTTACCATGCTGCCCAATTCCCCCCATGTAAAAACCGTGGTGCTTGGTGAAAACGGCATCATTGAAGGCGCCAGGGCCGGAACCTGCGTAATCGACATGAGCTCCATCGCCCCGCTGGCCAGCCGGGAGATCGGTGCCCAGCTCGAGGAGAAGGGGGTCGAACTGCTCGACGCCCCCGTCAGCGGCGGGGAACCCAAGGCCATCGACAGCACCATTTCGGTAATGGTCGGCGGCAAGAAAGAGGTGTTCGATAAATGCTACGATATCATGGACGCCATGGCCGGATCGGTGGTCTACACCGGCGGCATCGGGGCGGGCAACACCACCAAGCTGGCCAATCAGATTATCGTGGCGCTAAACATCGCCGCCATGTCAGAGGCCCTAGTCCTGGCCGCCAAGGCCGGAGTTGAGCCCGAGCTGGTCTATCAGGCGATCAGGGGCGGTCTGGCCGGCAGCACGGTACTCGATGCCAAGGCCCCGCTGGTCATGGACCGCAAATTCGATCCGGGCTTCCGCATCGAGCTTCATATCAAAGATCTTGCCAACGTCCTGGAGACAGCCCACGAGATCGGGGTGCCGCTGCCCCTGACCGCCGGCGTGATGGAAATCATGCAGGCATTGAAGGTCGACGGCAAGCAGGGGAACGACCACGGCGGTCTGATCCAGTATTATGAGAAAGCAGCCCAGGTGGAAGTATCGCGCTAGCGTCCGATTCGACCGGGCCGAACCTGAATGCGGTGATTATCAGGCAGACTCCAGCGCCTGAAAGGTCCGCATAAATTTACGATCGATATAATCCTTGATCATAAAGGCGAGCCGCCCGCCGAACAGGAGCGACCACTTGTAGAGAATCCCGCTGCGATCGCCGAGGTTGAAGATAAGCAGATAGGAGCCGCCCGGCGCAAACGGCTGCAAGGGCTGATCAGTCACGCTTGCCAGCAGGTTGTGGACGAGAACGGGGTTCTGGCGCACCGCGTAGACCCCGACCTTGTCCAGGGGCTGGTCCGCAAAATAGACGCAATCGCCGCCGCCGAAAATATTGGCATAATGCAGCGCGTGCAGATAGCGGTTTACCGTCAGCCCGCCGTCCGGTCCACAGTCCAGGCCGGAATCACCGAACACCCTGCTCGGCCTGACCCCCACGGCAACGAAGATTAAATCGCATTCATGAAGCGTACCGTCGGCGGAGGTTAACCGACCGGTTTGAACTGACTCTATCCTGGTGCCTTCGAGGATAGCGATATGGCGCTGCTGCAGGGAGCGGATAGCCCTCTGCCGCACACCTTCCGGGTGATCGGGCATGAGTTTCCTCCCGGCAAAGACGTTTACCTCCGGCGGCCGCATGTCCGGGGTACGCCCCAGCTGCCGGATATTACCGGCGATTTCGACCGCCGACGGCCCGCCGCCGACAACGCCGATCCTAAGCGTTTTCTTGGCACCAAGTTCTAAAATGCGGCGCTGGGCCTCGAGCAGCCGCTCGATCGGTTTTACCAGAAAAATGTCGTCGAGGGGACCGCTCACCATCTCCTTCGGCACCTGGCTGCCGAGATTGCAGGACAGGTAGTCATAGGGAATCTGTTCCCCGTTATCGAGAGAGACGTGCTGACCATCTGGGTCGATTGACCGAACCTTGGCCAGGACAAATCTGCCGCCCATTTTTTCGGTAACCAGCCGGGTGGCAAAACGGATCTCTTCCGGTCGATAGGTGCCGCCCAGCAGTCCGGGTCCCATGCCGGAATAATAGTGGTGCTCTGCAGGTCCCACGACGGTCACTTCGCAGCCATTGTTGACAAAATCATCGATCCGGGCGAGCAGCATCATGTGGGCGTGCCCGCCGCCGGCAACTACCAGTTTCTTTTTCATCTTGCACCTGGTCCAGTTTCCATTCGCCAACGAACCCAGAGGTGATCAGTCGAGCAGGCTCGCAAGCTGTTTGAGATGGCCCCGCTCTTCCTCGGCGATACGCTCCAGGGCCAGCTTTACATCCTCAGTTGCGGCCCGGTCTGCGGTGCGCTGATAAAGATCGAGCGCCTGGGCTTCGATGGCCATGGCCAGCGATACAACCTCGGTTTCATTTTCAAAATCGGGATCATAGAGCTGGAGATATTCCTCCGTGGTCAACCCTCCCTCCATTGCCGCGGACACCTGGGTCTGTTCAAACTCATCCTGACTCGGGTCGGTTCCCGTTTCCTTGCGATATTCTACCAGCAGCCGCTCCTGATGGACGGTCTCGATCCTGGCGAGTTTTTCAAAGAGCTCTTTAACCGTCTCACCGGATACCTTTTCTGTCATGGACAGATAAAAATCCTGCAGACCTTTTTCCAGCGAGTAGGCAACGATCAGCACCTGTGGAAGCGTCTCCGCCCCGGTGAAAAGATAGAGCCCGGTATCTTCAGGGCCTACTGCCTTATTGCCGTTCCAGGCCTTAATGCCGCCGGCCATGTTGATGACGTTGGTGAATCCTCTGTCTTTGAGCATCTGGGCAGCGACACGGCTGCGCCCTCCTATGGCTCAGTAGACCAGGGTTGGGAGTTCGGGATCGAGTTCAGTGCTGCGCGCTTCCAGATCGGCCATCGGGATCAGCATCGCCCCGGGGAGGTGGGCTTTTTGGTACTCTCCGGGCTGCCGCACGTCGATCAGGTTGAACTCTGTGCCATCAAGTCCTTCCATAAGCGCTCGTGCCGCCTGGGCATCCATGGAATTTACCCGTCTGAAAAACTGTAGCCAACGCATGTTGCCTCCTTCAGCAAATGATATGGTTTCCATTAAATTAGCATGGATTGCAGAATTTGCCATGCGATTCCCCCCCCTCGCCAGTTCATTTCCGCCAGGGCTTGTTTCCAGGCACGGCTTCTTTTTTAAGATCTCGACTGCAAGACACAGCTCCACCCTGGTTCCCTTATTTACATTTATCTTGACATCAAGATAAATGTAAATATCTTTAAACCATCGAGGTTAATTTAAAAGACTTAATCCTCTAAATAGAGCGTTATCAAGATC
>JARFQM010000134.1 GCA_029287755.1 Desulfofustis sp.
GGCTCCATGGATGCGTCGAATCTGCTGAAACCGGCTCTGCAGTCGGGAATCCTGCGCTGCATCGGTTCGACCACTTATGAGGAGTACAAAAACCAGATAGAAAAAGATCGCGCCCTGTCGAGAAGATTTCAGAAGATCGACATCGAAGAACCCTCGGTCAAGGATACCTGCCAGATACTCAAAGGCTTGCAGCCCCGCTACGAAGAGCATCATCGGGTGCGTTACTCGAAAACGTCCGTGCAGGCCATGGCTGAACTATCGGACCGTTACATCAACGAACGCTTCCTGCCGGACAAGGCAATCGATGTGATGGACGAGGTTGGCTCCCTGTTCCGCCTCGAGGGCAGAAAGAATTCGACCGTAAAGATCAACGATGTCGAGCGGGTGGTGTCGGCCATTGCCCGCATACCCGCCCGCACCAGGAAGAGTTCCGAGCTGGAGTCGCTCAAAGGGCTGGAAATCAATATGAAGTCGGTCATCTTCGGCCAGGATGAAGCGATCAACGTCATCGTCCAGGCGGTCAAAAGATCCCGGGCCGGGCTCGGCAATCCAGACTCGCCCATGGGCAGTTTTCTGTTCGCCGGACCCACCGGCGTCGGCAAAACCGAAGTGGCGCGGCAACTGGCCAGGTGCCTCGAGGTCCATTTCGAGCGCTTCGACATGAGTGAATACATGGAGAAGCACGCCGTTGCCCGCCTTATTGGTGCTCCCCCGGGCTATGTCGGCTTTGACCAGGGAGGGTTGCTGACCGAAGCCATCCGCAAGCACCCCTATTCCGTCCTGCTGCTCGACGAGATAGAAAAGGCGCACATGGATATCTATTCCATTCTGCTTCAGGTCATGGACCATTCTACGCTGACCGACAACAGCGGCAGAAAGGCGGACTTCAGAAACGTGGTTATCATCATGACCACCAATGCCGGAGCCAGGGAGATTGCGGCCAACACCATCGGTTTTGTCGGTGACAAGAAAGGTAAAAGCGACAAGGCCGTGGAGAAACTGTTTTCCCCTGAATTCAGGAATCGACTGGATGCGACCGTCACCTTCGGCCCCCTCGACCACGATTCCATGCAGCAGGTGGTCGACAAACTGATCATCGAGCTTGAAGGTCAGTTGCTGGAGAAGAAAGTTAAAATCCAGCTCACCGACGCGGCGAGAAACTGGCTCGCCACCGAGGGATACAACCCAGACTTCGGGGCCAGGCCGCTGCGACGGCTGATCATGAAGGAAATCGGTGATGTACTCTCAGAAGAGATTCTGTTCGGTAAACTGACCGGTGGCGGTGTTGCCCAGATAGGCATCGACGACAATAAGCTCAGCTTTAGTTTTCCTAAATAGAATAGCGGAGCCCACTCCGCGGTTCCCGGTAGCTGTGCAACAAAAAGGGGGCGTGATTGGAGCCGAAGACGCCCGGACTGCGGCGCTCGATCGCTCTGACAAGCGGATCCCTGCGAAAGCGCTTCTGCAAAAAATTGCGCACCGCTTTTCTATCCCAGCCTCCGGGATGAACGAAATCACAATAAAGAGAGAGGTCTCCGTTGGAGAAACGGTTCTGCAGCTGGACCGCTTCGGGGCTGCAGACCGGCATGTTGAAAATCGCCAGATTGAGATAGCTGATCGCCTCCCAGTTCCTGCGAACGAAATCAAGGGTCAGCAATGCCTCTGACTCGGTTTCAGCCGGTGTGCCGAAGAGCAGATACACATAAGCCCCGATTCCGGCCCGGTGGAGGTTGCCAAGTATACGGGCCGCCCGCTCCGGATCGACTCCTTTGTTCAACCTTTCCAATACCTGCGCTGAGCCGGACTCCAACCCCAGTTTAAGCATCACGCAGCCGGACTGTTTCAAAGCGGCACAGAAATCGAAGTCCTCAAGCTCTTTTTCACAACGGGCAAAACCGTACCAGGGAACCGTCATCCCCGAACCGGCGAGTTCTCTCAAGAGAGCCGGGCTGACGGCATTATCAAGCAGGTGCACCAGCGCCGGATGGTGCGTGTGTATGAGCTTGTCGATTTCCGCCAGAGCCGCGGAGGCCGGTTTGGCCGTATAGCAGGAACCCTCCGCAAAATCCGGGCAGAATTGACATTTTTGCCAATAGCACCCATGGGATGCGCTATAGGGCAGAATTGCGCCCGGCGACAGGTAAGCGGTCATAGTGTAGTCGTCATAGCAGAATCGGCCGAGAGCGCTATCGGACTCTTGGCCGCACAGCTGGAGCAGCGGTTTTTCCCCGGGGCCGGCGATGCAGTAATCAAAAAGTCCCCTAAAGGGTTCGCTCCAGGCGGTGCTGCTCATCCACGAGCTGATCAGGCCGCCGCCGGCAATGATTCTGATTTGCGGGTGGTGGCGCCGAAGGAACCCGGCCACGGCAAAAGCAGGCAGCGCCTGGCTGAGATAAGAGAGGGACAGTCCCACATAAACGGGTTGATGGACAGCCAGCGCCTCCTCAATTACGGAGCTGAACAGGGGGTAGAAATGATTGTCTTCGAACTGTTCAGCACTGGCCAGCAGATCAGCACTGCTCAGCGGAGACCTCTGGGGATCGTGGTAGTTTGCCAGGGTGATCTCGCAGCCTGATTTTCTGCCGGCCAGACTCAGCAGCCTCCCCAGGTCGTTGATCACCCGCTGGTAGCGGTCGAAACTTTGGTAAAGCTCCGGAGCTCTTAACTGGTAGAGATTTCTGTGCCGGTTATTGCGGGCCCGTCTGCTCCATGTGTCCCCGGCCTCGACCTCATGATCGAACTGGGCGAGCAGGCAGTGCAGGTTGAGATCGAGCACCCCGCAGGCGATGCCGTTGCTGCGCAACGCTCCCGCCAGCCTCGCAATACCGGCAGGAGGCTCGGAAGGCTTGGCAACCGGAGGGTTGACGAGAAGAATCTGTGGCGCTGAAGTCGCTATCAAGAAACACCCGCAGACAGCAAATTACAATTTTTCCGTTTTCTCAAACTACTCTGCAAAATTTTGATTTTGGCGGGCTATCAAGGCGTACCGTGCAATTTAACCGCACCGATGCACAGGCGCCCGAGGAGAAAATTTTCCCGCTGAACCCGGCCATTGAGCAACAAACCACTTTTCCACGGTAGCCGCTCATCACGGGCGCCAAAGCCTAACACCTGGCTTCCCATTTCTCAAGGGGCCAGACAAATTCCCCGTTGCACAAATCACCGGGTATAGTAAAAATATCCTGACCGCCAATTCAGAAAAGGAGAGGGATCATGAGTGACTGCCTGTTCTGCAAAATCATCGCCGGAGAGATACCGGCCGATAAAGTCTATGAAGATGACGAGGTCCTGGCGTTCAATGATATTGCTCCCCAGGCTCCAACCCATTTTCTAATCGTTCCCAAAAAACACTATAGTGATCTGAGCGAAATTCAACAGGAAGATGACCAGTTAATCGGCAAAATGGTGCGCACGGGCGCCGAACTGGCTGCCAAAAAAGGGCTCGACAAAGGCTACCGGGTGATTTTCAACAATGGCCCCGAAGGCGGCCAGGTCGTTTTTCACATTCATATGCATATCCTCGGCGGCCGGCAGCTGAGAGGCCCGCTAGGCTGAGTAACCCCGCTCGAAC
>JARFQM010000182.1 GCA_029287755.1 Desulfofustis sp.
TGAAAAAGGAGAATTTACATGAGATCCATAACCGTTTTTTCTCTGGCTGTGCTATCTGCTTTGATGTTTTCTGCAGACAATTTTATGGACGGCGGCATACCTATGCTGGAAATTCCTACAGCAGAGGCAGGACCCTTATCCAAGCGTTTGGAATCAAAACACAGACCGCCCCCCCATTCACAGGCATCTATGCAGGGTGGAGATTCTGGGGCCAGGCAAGAATGCATCGAGATATTACATAACGGCGACCACGAGGGTGCGAGAGAGTGCATCCGGCAACTGCGAAATTGAGATATTAGTCCACACAAGACGCTTGAGAAATATTCATGAGGCATAATCAAAACTCGATTACGTCATAAAATTTTTAAAAGGAAAAGTTTATGAGAAATTCAATAAGATTACTCACTGTGCTGGCTTCTCCATTGCTGGTATTTGCCTTGTCTATTTCCTGTTGGGCGAAACCGGATGCCTCGACCAAATATTCAGTAATCAGGGCGGAAAATCCAAACAGTGGCAAGGAACGATTGATTTTACCCTATGCTTTTCCTTCTGAATCGATGGGCACTACCTTCGGCGTTGGCGGTTTTATAAAGGGGTATCATCAGGATCAACTGCTGCTTGCCGGCACCGTTTTCGGCAGCGCTGATGACGCCTACGGATTTCTTGGCGGCCTGTGGGATTATCGTCTACCGTTTGCTAGCAGGCTTTATTTCTCTGTGTTTGGTTCAATGGCGCATTATCCGCGTCAGCGAGCATACACCGAAGTCCCGAGGCGACCTTCGGAATCTCAACCGCCGCAGGCGGGCACCAACGATTCAGACAAGGACAACTATGTTCAGGATGAAGGGGATGACAACTGGTATGATCTCAAATTCGAATATGTATTGCCGATCGGCAGCGGCAGGCATTCTTCAATGGCGAAGTACCGCCTCGAGAACGGCATCCTCACATCCGGAGCAAGCGGTGGAGATAGGTGGAACCCACTGGATTCAGGCATCTCCGTGCTACTGTTTGGCCAGAAATCGCGCTATCAGAGTTACGAAACCGACACGCTGACCTATGAGGGAGATACGTTTCCGTTCAGAATTGGCTACTTCTACAATAACACTGATTTTCCTATAAACCCCTCCAGGGGAAGTTCCCAGTATATCGCTTATCATCAGGATTTTTCCGATGGCGAGGGCGGTGACTGGTCATTTTTTGAGTTCGAGGCCAGTAAGTATTTTGATCTGGGTCCATCCAAACATGCGAGGCAACGGGTCGTCGCCCTCAATTTCTGGACGGGCAGTTCTCCTTCCTGGTCCACAGAGACTAACGAAGACGGACAGGAGGTCGTTGTCGATAACCCGCCATTTTTTGAGGGTGCGAATCTCGGCGGTTTCTATCGTATGAAAGGATATCCCAACAACCGTTTCAACGACCGCTCCGTCATTTATACAACCGCAGAATATCGGCATGCGTTGAAATGGAATCCGGTAGCGGGTGTTTCCTGGCTGCGCTGGCTCAAACTTGACTGGTTCCAGTTAGTCGGCTTTGTTGAAGGCGGCCGGGTCGCCGGAGATTATGATTTGGGAGAACTCTTCTCGGACTGGAAAGTTAATGGCGGCATCGGTATCCGGGCGATGACAGCCGGAGCCGTTGTGCGCTTCGATATGGCCGCTTCCGACGAGGGGGCGACGGCCTGGGTTATGTTCGGCCATCCCTTCTGATTTCAATATCTTTAAAATCACATGACTTCTTGTAAAGTTGACAACATGCTATCTTTTTATTTTTATTCGATTACAACTAAATAGCTCCTGGTGCAGATTCGTGGAAACATCTGCCGGCCCTGCACCAGGGAGAGTTAAACGCTCGTGTCCGGATAACAAAAGGATAGATATGCCTCAATTTCCTGAGGGTGGAGGAGAGCGTCAGCCAGGGATGCTCAATTTTGAGCAACTGCTTCTCGAAGTCTCTACCCTGTTCATCAATCTGCCGGTCGATTCTATCGATTCAGTTATCGAGGATACCCAGCGGAAGATCTGCGAGAGCCTGGGCTATGATCTCTCCGCGCTGTGGCAGTGGTCGGACCGGGATAACAACCTGATGACGCTCACCCATCTCTACACTATATCGGGTGGCCCGGATAAACCTTCCGATCTGGACGCCTCCCAGTCATTTCCCTGGGTGCTTGAGAAAATGATTGAGGGTGAAACCCTCGCCTTTTCAAACGATGACCTTCCCGACGAGGCTGCCATCGACCGGGCATCAAGAATCCATTACGGGGTCGAGTCGACCGTGGTAATGCCGCTGCGTCCCGGCGGTCGGCGAATCATCGGCGTCCTTACCTTCGAGACGTTGAAGCGGAAACGGCATTGGCGTCAGGAAGAGATACAGCGTCTGAAGCTCGTCGCCGACACCTTTGCTCATAGTCTGATGAGAAAGCAGGCGGAAAAGAAACTGCTTGAAAGTGAAGAACGGCTGAAACTGGCTGCCGAATCGGCAGAGGCCGGATTATGGGAACTTGACTGTAGAACCAATGAATTTTGGGTCACCGATCAGGCTCGGCAAATGTTCGGCTATGGCACTGACGAGACCATCACTATGGAGCGTATCGAGCAGTCCGTGCACCCCGAAGACCTGTTGAAAATTCGTCAGGCCCTGTCAGCTTCGTTTGATGAAGGGACAAAACTTGATGTGGAGTATCGAATAAATGCAGGTGGTCACAGCTGCACGTGGATTTGTTCACGCGGCCGCCCCTATTTCTACGATGACGGCAGTCCTGCCAGAATGCTTGGCGTGTCATTGGACATCAGTGAACGCAAGCTTCACACCGAGGAGTTGGAACGACTCAAGCAGCAGCTGGAACAGGAGAACTACTATCTTCGGGAAGACCTGAAGAAAATGCAGGGCTTTGAAGATATCATTGGCAAGAGTGAAACATTTGAGTCGGTTTTAACATCGGCAAAACAGGTAGCGCCCACCTCTGCAACGGTATTGTTGACCGGAGAAACCGGGACCGGTAAAGGGGTGCTGGCTCATGCCATCTATCAAATGAGCGAGCGCAGTGAAGGGCCGTTTGTCACGGTAAATTGCGCCGCCCTGCCGTCCAATCTGATCGAAAGCGAGTTGTTTGGCCGGGAGAAAGGCGCCTTTACCGGTGCGCATGCGAAACAAGCCGGCCGTTTCGAAGCTGCCAACCACGGGACGCTGTTTCTTGACGAAATCGGTGATCTGTCTCTTGACATGCAGGCCAAACTGCTGCGGGTCCTCCAGGGTGGCGAGTTCGAGAGGCTGGGAAATCCTCGCACTATTAAAGTTGATGTGCGTGTTATTGCCGCCACCGGGCGCGATCTTTACGAAGAGGTTCGCAGCGGCCGTTTCCGGGAAGACCTGTTCTACCGTCTAAACGTCTACCCGATCGCCCTGCCGCCGTTGCGGGAGCGGCGCGAAGACATCCCCCTGCTGGCCCACTATTTCACCGATAAATATTCTCGCAGGATGGGGAAAAAAATCGACCGCATCCCCCGAAACGCTCTCGACAGCATGATGCACTACCCGTGGCCGGGCAATATCCGTGAACTCGAACACCTGATCGAGCGCAGCGTGATCATAAGCCCCGGCGCCACCCTTGTTGTCAATGAACAGTCACTACGATTGGTGCGGTCCCGATCAGGCAATCATAAGATCAGTAACCTGACAACGGTAGAAAGGGACCATATCGCCAAGGTACTCAGCCTGACCAACTGGAAGATCGAGGGACCCGACGGTGCAGCCGAGATCCTCGATATCCATCCGAGCACCCTCCGCTTCAGGCTCAAGAAGCTTGGCATTAGAAGACCCGCCCGATAATCCCCCTCAGTATTTCGCGGCCTCCCCCGTTACTATTTGCGGATTAGTTTCAGTTTCGAGATCACAGCTTTTTAAAAGAAAATCTAAGTAATTGAATTGGCGTTATTATCCATAAACATTTACTAACGATTTAAAGTGGCACCCCACTTGCTAGGCTACTTACAAGAAGATTTTGAGTATCCACGCTTTATATGCAGGACGAGTAAATGGCAAAAATTATTTACCGAGTTTGTCATTTATGGAAAGTGGGAAATGTGGCCATGAAGACATTGAAGAAGCTGAAATCTGTGGGTCAGAGCTTGTGGCTTGGGCAGCTTGCGCGTCAATCGATACGCGACGCATCGCTCATAAACGCAATCGAGGACTGGTCAGTCACCGGTATGGCTTTCAGCCCTCAATCCATTTGCCTGGCCCTGTCTGAAACCGGCAGCTATGATTCTGCAATAGCCAGAAAGCTTAAAGAAGGATTGTACGGTGAAGCCCTGGCCTACAGCAATATCTATGAGGATGTACGGTATGCAGCGGATCTGCTCAGGCCCTTTTACGACAGAACCGACAGTGTCGATGGCTGGGCGGTTTCACCGGTTTCCCCTCTGTCAACTACAGGAAACCATTCACTTGTTCTAAAGTACAAGCAGATCTACGAACAGATCAAACGCCCAAATACGCTGCTCTGCCTGCCGGCCTTCTCCGAGCACCTGCCCGATATTGAAGAGTTGGTTTATGCCGGCGTGCCGATAAACATTGCCAATATCTATTCCGACAAACAGTATGCAGCGGTAGCGAAGACCTGCCTGGCAGGCCTTGAACGGCGCCTTGATGCGGGGCTGAAACCGGGTGTGTCGACCTTTATCACCATCAATGTCGCCCGACTGGAAGCGGCATTGGAACAGAAGACCGATTCCCTGACGGCATCGTCACTGGCGGTAGCTATGGCGCGAAAGATCTACCGCACGATGCGAGATTTAAACAATTCGCCGGAGTGGGGCCGAACATTTAACGCCGGTGTTCGACCGCTGCGTCTCGTCTGGACGTATTGCGGCAGGAACCAGACCCCGCAAGATAACTGTTCGCTTTATCGCAGGTTGATCGCCCCTTACACTGTTTTGGCTCTTCCCTGGAATGTAATCAGTAAATTCGTCACTCAATCTGTCGATAAGGCGCCGATGCCCTTAGATGGGGGTGATTGTGACCGGGTGCTTATGGATTCCATCCGGGCCGGTCTCGATGTCGATCTCGAAGCAGACCGGCTGCAGCGGGAATATATCGGTTGGCTCTCGAAAGAATGGGCCATTCTGCTGGAGAGTTTTGCCAGAAGAAGTGCCGCGGTAACCCATGTGCAAGCAATGATTTCATGATTTCGTGCCTATCGAATAATTCGGAATAATTAAAAAATCGGAGGAGAACGAACATGTACAAAAGATCGGGAATCAATCATAAACTCAACCGGCTGGGGCTCGCACTCGGGTTGTGGGGATGTCTGGCATTGCCAACATTTGGGCTGACCGGTCAGGCTTCGGCGGCGGAGTCACTCGACAAACACCTGCCCGACGAGATCGATGGTGTGCAGAATATTCATCGGCAGCCGGGTCTGAACAACAAGCACCGAAAAATTATAGGCACCCCCGGGTCGCCTGACACCAAGACAACCATTGACGGAAAGCAGCTGCCGCCGCCGCCCGATAAAACCTTTGGCGGCAAGATCGACCGCAACGCTATCGATTCGACACCTTACTGGCCGCCCCGCATCGTACCTCCGGAAGGTGCCCCCAATGTGCTTCTCATCATGACCGATGACGCGGGGTACGGCGTGTCCAGCACCTTCGGGGGAGTTATCCCCACACCGGCAATGGACCGGGTTGCCAATGAGGGTATCCGCTACACCCACTTTCATTCCACCTCTGTGTGTTCGCCAACCCGGGCGGCGCTTATCACCGGGCGCAACCATCACCAGGTCGGCACCGGCTCGATACCGGAATTGTCGACCGGCTACCCCGGTTACAATTCCATCATGACCAAGGACAAGGCAACGATTGCCAGAATCCTCAAAGGCCACGGCTACGTGACCTCCTGGTTCGGTAAAAACCATAATACGCCGGATCTCCAGGTCAGCAAAATCGGTCCCTACGACCAGTGGCCGATCGGGCTCGGTTTCGATTACTTCTATGGGTTCATGGGCGGTGACACCAGCCAATGGCAGCCGGGCAACCTGGTCCGCAATACGACCTACATTTACCCGTACGAAGATGACCCCGATTTCAACCTGATTACGGCCATGGCCGATGACGCCATCAACTATATGAAGACCGTTGATGCGCTCAACCCGGATCAACCCTTTTTCGTGTACTATGCGCCCGGCGCCACCCATGCGCCGCATCACCCGACCCCTGAGTGGATCGAGAAAATCAGCGACATGCATCTCTTCGATGACGGCTGGAACAAGCTGCGCGAGACGATCTTCGCCAACCAAAAGAAGCTCGGGGTCATACCGGCGGATGCCAAGCTGACGCCGTGGCCAGATGATCTGATCAAGCAATGGGATCAGCTCAATGACGCCGAGAAAAAACTCTTCATCAAGCAAGCTGACGTATTCGCCGCTTATGTGGCTTACACCGACCATGAAATCGGCCGTGTAATTCAGACGGTCGAGGATCTGGGCAGGATCGACAACACCCTGATCATCTATATTACCGGCGATAACGGCACCAGTTCGGAAGGCGGACCGACTGGCACGCCCAATGAAGTCGCCTCGGTCCAGGGCGTCCATCTGCCGGTCGAAGCACAGATGCAGTTCTACGACCTGTGGGGTTCAGACAAAACCTACCCGCACATGTCGGTGGGTTGGACCTGGGCCTTTGGTACGCCGTTCTCATGGACCAAGATGGTCTCCTCACACTTCGGCGGCACCAAGCAGGGTACGGCCATATCCTGGCCCAAGGTAATCAAGGACAAGGGCGGTATCCGGAACCAGTTCCATCACGTCATCGACATTGCGCCGACGATACTCGAGGCGACCGGGATTCCGCTGCCCGAGGTGGTGGACGGCATTCCACAGACACCGATGGATGGGGTCAGCATGCTCTACACCTTCGACGAGAAGAACGCGGATGCGCCTTCGACACACACAACTCAGTATTTCGAGATGATCGGGGACCACGCCATCTATCACGACGGCTGGATCCTCAGTTCCAAAGTCGTGCGTGTCCCCTGGGACAACAGTGGAACAGCCGACAAGGACCCGGCATCATGGCCATGGGAACTGTATGACCTGAGCAAGGACTGGACACAATACAACGATGTGTCCGCCCAGTATCCTGAAAAGGTCAAGGAGCTGGAAAAACTGTTCTGGGAGGAAGCGGAGAAGAATCAGGTGCTGCCCATGGATACCACCACCTTCACCCGTTCGATCCTACCCCGGCCCAACCTCACAGCCGGCCGTACCGTGTTTACCTATGCCGGGGAAGTCACGGGTACACCCAACGGCAATGCGCCAAATGTTCTGGCCTCCTCCTACAACATCAAGGCCGAGGTCCAAATTCCCGAGGGCGGTGCCGAAGGCATGCTGGTGACCCATGGCGGCCGTTTTTGCGGCTACGGCTTCTATCTGCGCAAAGGCAAGCCGGTCTATACCTGGAACCTGGTGGGCCTCAAAAAGATCAAGTGGGAGGGGCCGGATGCGCTGGCACCCGGCACACACACCCTTGAATTCGATTTTCAGTATGATGGCCTGGGTGCCGCCACCCTGCAGTATGGCAGTCCCAGCGGTCTGGGCCGCAGCGGAACCGGCTACCTCAAGGTGGACGGCACGGTCGTCGCCACGCAAAAAATGGAAAAGACCGTTCCGATGCTCATGCAATGGGACGAAAATTTCGATGTGGGGGCCGATACCGGCTCGCCGGTGGCCGACGAGGATTATCAGACGCCCTTCCGGTTTACCGGTACGCTCGACAAGCTGACCCTGACCATCAATCGGCCGGAGCTCTCGGAAGAAGACATCAAGAAGCTGAAAACGGCCATGCACGGCAATTCGGCCAGCGAATAATGAATTCTATCAGCAAACAAGTCATGCCCGGAAAAGATTGCCTTGAAATGATGGGCTTACCATATGCGGCAAAGAGCTGGGCACAAATTCAAGGACCTTTTCATACGCGGCCCTGTGAATAATTACCCGAACCAGAAACATCCAAGGAGGAAAAAATGAAAGGAGCCGTACCAAAACAAAAGCTGTTCTGCATGCTGTCTTGTGTTTCTCTGCTGCTGCTTGTTTCACAGTCAGCCATTGGCGCCGCCGGCAGCGGCTGGCAAAATGAGATCACCCTGTACGGCTGGTATGCGGGCATTGACGGAACGGTCCAGGCCCCAACCGGAGCTGAGTCCGATTTCAGCGTTGAGGCCTCGGACATCATCGAGGACCTGGAATTCATGCTCATGGCCGGTTATGAAGGCCGCTACGAACGCTGGTCGGTGATTGTCGACTTCGTCTACCTGGACATCGGTGATAACGCTGATATACCGACAAGAGCGGGGAACGCCAATGTCGATCTCAACGTCAGCTCATATCTGGTCCATGGCGGCGTCGGTTATGACCTGCTGCATGGAGACAATGGTGTTCTTGGTGTGGTTGGCGGCGTTCGCTATCTCTCACTTGATGTGGACTACGATGCTGCGGTACAGGGGATGCAGCTGCTTTCATCTTCCGGGTCCGACAGCCTCACCGACGGTTTCGTCGGTCTGCGGGGACAGGTCAGGTTCAACGATAACTGGTTCCTGCCCTATTACGCGGATATCGGTACAGGCGGCTCCGATTTCAGCTATCAGCTCTATGCCGCAATCGGCTATCGCTTCGGCTGGGGCGACATCCGGTTTGGCTACCGCTATATTGACATCGAGATGGACGATGACATGATCATGGAGGACCTGCAGCTGGGCGGCCCGCTGCTGGGCATTGGGTTCAGGTTCTAGATTCATTAAAAGAATATTCTAAATATTATGCGCTTTGTATTAAATCAGTTGAGGGCTGCACGGCTGTTCTGTGCAGCCCTCATTATTTGTTCTCTTTCTATTAACGGTTGTGGA
>JARFQM010000198.1 GCA_029287755.1 Desulfofustis sp.
TGTCGATGGCGCCGAAAACAACTGGCCGTCGTACGAGTCGACCGGGCATTACGAAGTGGCCCAATACTATTCCATGTCACAGCACCTGATCATCCCCGAGACCCTGTGCGTCAATGCCAAGGTCTGGCAGGGGTTGAGCCCGGAAGATCAGAAGATCCTCAAGGAGGCCGCCGTGGAATCGGCCATGCTGCAGCGCAAGCTCTGGAAAGAGCGTGAAAAAGCCAGTGAAGAGAAAGTCCTGGCCGGCGGCGTTCAGTTCAACGAGATCCCGGACAAGAGCGGCTTCCAGGCGGCGATGAAGCCGGTATACGAGAAATTCCTGAAGGACAACCCGAGCCTCAAGACCCTGGTTGAAACTATTCAGAATACTCCGTAACTGAACATGCAAGATCATCGGTGGCCCTGGCTGATTTAAAATGAGGCCACCGATGATTATTCCGCGGTGCTGGGTGGGTGATGATAACCTCGAAATTACCTGTTGTTCGCCCGTAACATCGAGACCGCTTTTGGATTGATACCAAATAGCTTGAGGGGACCGCAATCATGGAAGTACGGCACGCCATTCATCCTGACCATGCAGCTTTGCTCGATACAGATGACCTGAGAGAGCAGTTTTTGATTGAAGACCTGTTCACCGGCGAGGTGCCCAAACTGGTCTACACCTTTTATGATCGACTCATCGTGGGGGGAGTGAAACCGGCTGGACCTGCTGAATTCGACATCGATCCTGCCGTTATCGGAGCTGAGTACCTGCTGGAACGCCGGGAGATGGGGGTAATCAACATCGGCGGGCCTGGCAGCATACTGGTTGAGGGCAATAAAATTGACATGACATCCCGGGACGGCCTCTATGTCGGCAAGGGAAACAGAAATATCGTCTTCGCCAGCGATGACGCTGCGAACCCGGCCCGCTACTATATCCTCAGTGCCCCTGCTCACACCGAATATCCGCTGCAAAAGATCTCCTTCGACGAGGCCGAGCCCATGGAGCTGGGAGCGATGGAAAATGCCAACAAGCGGGCTATTCGCAAGTACATTCACCCAGACGGGATAAAGAGCTGTCAGCTGGTGATGGGCATGACCACGCTGGCAACCGGCAGCATCTGGAACACCATGCCTCCCCATTCACACCAGCGTCGCATGGAGGCCTACCTGTACTTTGATATGCAGGACGACGACATAGTCTTTCACTTCATGGGCGAAGCCAGCGAGACAAGGCACCTGGTAGTGCGTGAAGGGCAGGCCGCGCTTTCTCCGAGCTGGTCTATTCATGCCGGCGCGGGCACCGGCAGCTATACCTTTATCTGGGGCATGGCCGGGGAAAACCAGGCATTTACCGATATGGATCACATCCCCATGTCGGAAATACGCTAGCAGAGGAGGGTGCTCTGCAAAGCACCGGGCACTGCTCCCACTCCCCCGCACAACTGGAAGGGAATACTATGAGCAAAGTATCATTTGATTTGAGCGGCAAAGTAGCCCTTGTCACGGGAGCAACACACGGAATTGGAATGGCCGTGGCCAAGGGTCTTGCCCAACAGGGCGCGCAAATTTGCGTGAATGACATCGACGAGGCAAAACTGGAAGCCTGTGGGGAGGAATACAAGAAAGACGGTATCGAGGTATACCGGCTGGTATTCGATGTGACCTCAGAAGAAGATGTGGATCGGGGGATCTCCCAGATCGAAAAGGAGGTCGGCCCGATAGATATCCTGGTGAACAATGCGGGCATCATCAGACGTGTTCCTATCCTTGAAATGGATCTCAATGAGTTCAAACAGGTCATCGAGGTTGATCTGGTTTCTCCGCTCATCGTCTCCAAGCGTGTTGTCCCGTCCATGATCCAGCGTCGGGCAGGGAAGATCATCAACATGTGTTCAATGATGAGTGTCTATGGCCGGCAAAATGTTTCAGCGTATGCGTCCGCAAAGGGTGGGCTGAAACTGTTGACGCAGAACATGTGCTGTGAATGGGCGAAGTACAACCTCAATATAAATGGCATTGGGCCCGGCTATATCGCCACAGCCCAGACTGCCCCGATTCGCGTGGGCGGACATCCGTTCAATGACCTGGTTATGACTCGTACGCCTGCAGGTCGTTGGGGCGAGCCCGAGGATCTTGCGGGTGCAGCGGTGCTGCTGGCATCGGAAGCGGGTCGATTTATCAACGGACAGATTATCTACGTTGATGGCGGGATTTTAGCCAATTTTGGCTACGTCCAGGGTGAAAACGAGCAGTAATTTAATGGCTTTCTCTCGGGCCCGATCTATTCAGGGAGGGCGTGTCTCTTTTTCTATTCCCGCATACCCAGGGGCGATTAGCGGTTTTTTTGCGACTCCACTTGAGATGGTTCCGGAGGTAGGTTTCTGCCTGACAATGCTTTATAGTAGAGTGATTGGCGTATGGCTGCCTTAGTGCATGACTTCAATGCACTGCGGGCAGGGGCAACTGCTGACGACTTGAAATCAATAGCGGAGAGGGACACATGACTGCGCGACGAATTTTTTTTACGGGCGGCTCGGGAAAAGCGGGAAAGCATGCTATCGCCTACCTCCTCGAACAGGGACATCGGGTGCTGAATGTGGACCTTGTGCCTTTGGATCTCCCTGGCGTTGACAACTTAATCGCCGACATCACCGATTCCGGGCAGATGTTTAACGCCATGAGTTCATATGCGGGGTTTGACGAGCTGGAACCCGGCACTGGCGTACCCAAATTCGATGCGGTCGTGCATTTTGCTGCCGTCCCGCGGATCTTGATCAATCCTGATAATGAAACGTTCAGGGTAAACACCATCGGCACCTACAATGTGATCGAGGCGGCTGTAAAGCTCGGTATCAAGAAGATTGTCATTGCCTCCTCAGAAACTGTCTACGGCGTGTGTTTTTCGGACGGAGAGACCAGCCCGCATTGTCTGCCGCTGGAAGAGGACTATGACATCGACCCCATGGACAGCTACGGGTTGTCGAAAGTGGTCAACGAGAAGACCGCACGCAGTTTCCAGCGCCGTTCAGGATTTGATATTTATGCGCTGCGCATCGGTAATGTGATAGAGCCGCATGAGTATGCTGAGCTGTTTCCAGGATATTTTAAAAATCCCGAAGTGCGCCGCCGGAATGTCTTCTGTTACATCGATGCCCGCGATCTTGGGCAGATTGTCGATCTATGCCTGCAAAAAGACGGCCTTGGCTACCAGGTTTTCAATGCCGGCAACGACACCAACGGAGCGATCATTCCCAGCCAAGAACTTGCCGAACAATTTTTTCCGGGGGTGCCGATCACCCGGGAATTGGCGGAACATGAAGCACTGTTTTCGAACCGCAAAATCAGAGAAGTTCTGGGGTTTAAAGAACGGCACGACTGGCGCAACTACGTAAAACCAGATTGATCTGAGGTGAGGAGGGAAGGTCCGCTTATTCTGCCGTATGGGTGCCAATAATGCTTATCTTTTCAGACAGGATAACAACTTTACCAGGATGAGTAAGCAGCATGAATGCAACTCTTGATCACCGGCAATTATACAAGGCTTTCAGGGATATCATATCGGTTGTCCATTCATCCATTCACCTGGAAGACGTGATGGATCTGGTTGCCTGGAAAGCTTCTGAAATCCTAGAAGCAAATGGGGCCATACTGCGTCTGCTCAACATAGAGACAGATGAACTCGAAATCAGCGCCTCCTACGGCATCAGCGAGGCATATCTGGCCAAAGGTCCAGTTTCACACCATCGCACAATTACCGATGTCTGCCGGCAGAAAAAAGTGATAATCATCGAAGATATCCGCAACGATCCCCGCGTCCAGTATCCTCACGAAGCCTGGGCCGAGGGCTACCGATTCATCATTGACGTACCGCTCTCTGTCGCTGACGACGTGGTCGGCATTCTTAGATTATATTTCACCGAGATGCGTCATTTCTCAGAGATTGAACTCGATTGGATAATCGCCATTGCTGAGCAGTGCTCCTGTGCGTTGGGCAAGGCACGGCTGATTGACACCTATGAATTCAAATATCACGAGCTGGCGACCCAGACGGAAAAACTCACAGCCCTTGGCCGGATGGCAGCCGGCATTGCCCATGAGATCAACAATCCGTTGGCGGGTGTTCTCTTGTTCAGCTCGAACATGATCAAAAAGGTCCCCAAAGGAGACGCCTTGGAAGAGGGGCTGCAGGTCATCATAGATGAAACCATTCGCTGTCGAAAGATTATCCAGGAGCTTCTTGAATTTTCCAAGGGCAGTGAACCGGCCAAGGCCCCGACGGATATTAATGAAACTATCGGTAAAACTTTAAATATACTAGAAAATGAGTTTCTTCTTAAGCGAATTGAAGTGGACAGAGACCTGGCCCCCGATTTGCCGGATGTCATGGCTGACGGCAGCCAGATTGAACAAGTCTTGGTCAATTTGCTCATTAACGCGGTGCAGGCCGTTCCGGAGGAGGGAACCGTTCAGATCAAGAGCTGTTTGAGCGACGGGGAATCCTGCGTCAGTGTCGAGGTGACAGATAACGGACCAGGAATCGGCAGGAAGGAGCAATCGAAAATATTCGAGCCCTTCTTCTCGACCAAGCCCAACGGTACCGGTCTGGGCCTCTCGGTCAGCTACGGCATTGTCCGCAACCACCAGGGGAACATCAGCGTGCAGAGCCGACCGGGACCAGGAACCCGCTTTATTGTCAAGATCCCTATTACCCAGCAAAAAATCAAGGAAATGCATGGTACCGTTGAACGAGCCGCGGTCAAAAAATGATGTCAAACAATCAGCCCAATATCCTTGTTATTGACGATGAGGCTTCAATCTGCAAGGGCTGTAGTCTGATCCTCGGAGAACAGAATTATTCTGTATCAAGCCGGACGAAGGGGAAGGACGGCCTGCGTGAGGCATTGGCCGGCCATTACGATATCGTACTTCTGGACATACGGCTGCCCGATATTGACGGGATGAAAATTCTAGCCAGCCTGCGCGACAAAAAACCACAGACCCAGGTAATTGTAATGACTGGCTACTCAACGGTTCAAAATGCCGTTGAGGCCATGAAGGGCGGAGCTTTCGACTACCTGGCCAAACCCTTCACCGAAGATGAAATCGTCCTGGCCGTAACAAAGGCGCTCGAAGATAAACGCCTCAGGGATGAAAATATCCTGTTGCGAAAACAGCTTTTCGAACGCTTTGATTTCAATAACATCGTTGGCGAGGATCCGGCGATTCTCGAGATCTTCGAGCGCATCAAGAGAGTTGCCGCAACGGACAGCACGGTACTTATCACCGGGGAAAGCGGTACCGGCAAGGAACTGTTTGCGGGCGCCATTCATGTGCAGAGCTCCAGGGCTGCCAGCAGGTACGTGACGCTAGACTGCAGTACGCTGTCCTCGAGTCTTCTTGAGAGCGAGTTGTTCGGCCACGTAAAAGGGGCGTTTACCGACGCAACTCACGATAAGAAAGGGATTTTCAATGTCGCCAATCACGGCACCCTGTTTCTGGACGAGTTGTCCAACTTGAATCTGGAGATTCAGAGCAAGCTGCTTCGGGTGATGGAGTCAGGCGAATATAAGCCGGTCGGTGATAGTCACACCGTAAAAACAGATGTAAGAATAATTGCGGCCACCAACAGAGACCTTGCAAAACTGGTTGCCGAAGGATCCTTCCGGGAAGATCTTTACTACCGATTAAACGTTTTCCCCATCCGTATACCTCCGCTCAGGGAAAGAAAGGAAGACATCCCCCGGCTGGCCTATCATTTCCTGCGCCTTTTCTGCAAAGAAACCGGTAAACGTATTGAAGGCTTTTCTGACGATGCCCTGGTCCTGCTGATGAATCATTCCTGGCCGGGAAATGTTCGCCAGTTGAGAAACACAGTTGAGCGGCTGGTAATAATGACGGATCACGGCTTCCTGAATAGAGACATCCTCACGCCCCATATCCAGATTGACGGCAGATCTGACCCCTCTGCACCGCACAAAGTTCCGGAGACATGGGAAGAGCTTAAATCGGTAAAGAAGCATCTGCTGGAAAACATATTCGGCCAGATGGAAGAGAAATTTCTAGTAAAAGCCTTAACTGAATGTCAGGGCAATATCACCCATGCCGCCCAAAAGGTCGGTATGCAAAGATCCAACTTCTCCGCACTGCTGAAGAGACACGGTCTGTCTGCCGATAATTTCTAAATTTAGGGTGCTAAAAAAGAAATCTGTTCTTTGTTCCTGCTGTCTCGGCCAACTCCTGCCCCTCAGTTTTCAAGCGCATCAGTTCCCATACGCCGCCGTATATTTTTTCATACGCCCATATCGTACTGAATTGCTTTACTTTAAGTAGAAAATAACGGCTCAACCGTATGAAATTCTATACCCCCTTCCTCATTCGTGTCCCAAAACAAGATGCCCACAAAACATTCTAACATATTGTAATAATTAATTTTATTATAATATAACAGAGTGCCCGTAAAGATCGGTGAACCGGCATGGGTGTTGCTTTGTAG
>JARFQM010000205.1 GCA_029287755.1 Desulfofustis sp.
GGCTCTGGATGAGCCGAAAGAAAACGACAAAGTCTACGACCAAAGCGAACTGACCTTTCTGGTAGAGGACAGCCTGCTGGAAACCTGTGGAGCTATCAATGTGGAATACATTGAGGCCGGACCGCGCTCAGGTTTTGGCATATCTTCGACCAACCCCATCGGGGGAGGCGGATGTTCTTCAGGATCCTGCGGTTCAAACGGCTGCGGCTGATTCTGACACGTACTGCTCGACGCTTTTCAAGAAGGTGGATTTACTCAGTAAATCCACCTTTTCTTTTTGTTGGTGAAGCCCCCCAAGCCAACAAATGTCAAAAACTTGACACCCTTCTCGTTCGTCCTTATTCTCTAGTCTGATTTAAACTTTAGCAGTCAAATTAATACTTCAGACATAGAGGCGACATCATGCAATTCGATAAATTCACCTTGAAATCGCAGGAAGCGATTCAGAGTGCCCAACAGCTTGCCGAGAGCGGCGGCAACCAAGAGATCACCCCGGCCCACTTGACCAAAGCAATCCTGGAGCAGCCCGATGGCGTAGTTGTTCCTGCCTTGCAGAAAATGGGCATCGACCCCTCCCGGGTTTTGGCCCTGGTTAACGAACAGGTTCAGTCCCTGCCCAGGGTGTCCGGATCGGGAGCCACTCAGGTATACGTTTCTGCAGAACTGAAACGTCTTCTGGACAACTCGTTTTCAGTCGCCTCACAGATGCAGGATGAATACGTAAGCCAGGAGCATATATTTCTGGCCCTGCTAAAGGAGCGAAAGTTGTCCCTGGCTGATCAACTCAGAAAAATGGGTATCTCTGAGCAGAACTTCTTACAGGCCCTGACTACTATCCGTGGAAATCAGCGGGTCACCGACCCGTATCCGGAAGAAAAATACCAGGCCTTGGAAAAATACGGCAGAAACCTTACCGACATCGCCAAACAGGGAAAGCTCGATCCGGTTATCGGCCGCGACGAGGAGATTCGTCGACTCATCCAGGTGCTCTCCAGGCGAACCAAGAACAATCCCGTGTTGATCGGCGAGCCGGGTGTGGGCAAGACAGCCATCGTCGAGGGGCTTGCCCAGCGGATCGTCAACGGCGATATACCGGCAACCCTGAAAGACAGACAGGTCGTTACCCTCGATTTGGGTTCCCTGGTCGCAGGAGCCAAATATCGCGGGGAGTTTGAAGACCGTCTGAAGGCGGTACTCAAAGAGATCGAAAAAAGAAGCGGGGAAATCATATTATTTATCGATGAAATCCACACCCTCGTGGGTGCCGGTGCAGCCGAAGGTTCCATGGATGCCTCCAACATGCTGAAGCCGGCGTTGGCAAGAGGGGAACTGCATTGTGTCGGGGCCACCACACTCGATGAGTACAGGAAATATATCGAGAAGGACACTGCCCTGGAGAGGAGGTTTCAGCCGGTCCTGGTTCAGGAGCCCAGTGAAGAGGATTCCATCGCTATCCTGCGCGGTATCAAGGAGAAATATGAGCTCCACCACGGTGTCAGGATACAGGATGCGGCCACCGTTGCCGCTGTGGTGCTCTCCCACCGTTATATTACTGACCGCTTCCTGCCCGACAAGGCAATCGATCTCATCGATGAAGCGGCCTCGAGGCTGCGCATTGAAATCGATTCGATGCCAACCGAGATTGACGAACTCGACCGCAAGCGGATCAAACTGGAAATTGAGCAGGAAGCCCTGAAAAAAGAGCAGGATAAGGCCTCCAAGGATAGGCTGGAAGCTGTCCAGAAACGACTGGCCGATCTCGGCGACCAGCTCAACGGTATGAAGGCACAGTGGACCCTGGAACGCGATACCATCGGCAGTATCCGCAAGATAAAAGAGGACATTGAAAAAGCTCAGGTAGAAGCGCAACAGGCAGAACGAATCGGCAATTTGAGCAAGGTGGCCGAACTCCGTTATGGAACGATCGCGGCCCTGGAGCAGCAGCTTGAAAAAGAAAACCTGAGGCTCCAGGAGATCCAGAGCCAGCATCATATGCTCAAGGAAGAGGTGAGTAGTGAAGATGTGGCAGCTATAGTGGCCAAATGGACCTCAATCCCGGTGGATAAGCTGCTCGAAGGTGAAAAGGAAAAGCTCCTTCAAGCTGAGGCCATGTTACAAAAGCGTGTCGTCGGGCAACAGGAGGCGATCGTCGCCGTAGCCAATGCCGTGCGCAGGGCCAGGGCTGGACTCCAGGATCCCGACCGACCACTTGGATCCTTCATTTTCCTCGGCCCGACCGGAGTCGGAAAAACCGAGTTGGCAAGGTCTCTGGCCGATTTTCTGTTTGACAGCGAACAGGCCATGATCAGAATTGACATGTCCGAATTCATGGAAAAACACTAGGTAGCGCGCCTCATTGGTGCCCCTCCAGGATATGTCGGCTATGAAGAAGGCGGCTACCTCACCGAAGCAGTCCGCCGCAGACCCTACTCCGTTATCCTGCTCGATGAAATCGAAAAGGCCCACAACGACGTTTTTAACGTACTTCTTCAGGTCCTCGATGACGGCAGAATGACTGACGGCAAAGGCAGGACGGTCGACTTCAAGAATACCATACTGATCATGACCTCGAATCTGGGCAGTGATCTGATCATGAGAATGGCGGAAGAAAACGCCGACGCGGAAAGCATCAGGCGCCAGGTTGAGGAAAACCTCCATAACCAGTTCAAACCTGAATTTCTCAACCGCATCGATGAAACCATCATTTTCAAATCACTCTCCCGGGAGGATATGTCGTCCATAGTCGCCATCCAGCTTCAACGGCTGGCTAAGCGTCTGGAGGATCAGAAGCTGAAGCTGCGGTTCAGCCAGAACGCCAAAAAGTACCTCGTCACAGTTGGCTATGACCCGCTTTTTGGTGCCCGGCCCCTCAAGCGAGCCATCAGAAAGCATGTTGAAGATCCTCTGGCCATGGACCTTCTGGAGAACAAGTTCGCAGACGATGCGGTGATTCTCGTCGATGCCGACACCAATGGCATTGTCTTTACTACCGCCAGTCCCGAGCCGGAAGTGGTAGAGGCAGAATTGGTCGACTAGCACGTTTCCCCTTTACCTTTTCCACCGTATATGGTTGCATGGTCTGCCAAAAGCGGCCATGCAGCCAGCAGGTGACTGATGTCAGATTCTCCGTATCAATGCCAGGTGCTGATGTCGCACATGATGCTGCCCACCAACGCCAATCCGTTTGGGCATATTCATGGCGGCGATATCATGAAATACATAGACGATGCAGCCGGCGTGGTAGCTATGAAACATGCCCGCACCACCGTGGTTACCGCCTCCATCGATCGACTGGACTTTCACAGACCGGTGCATATCGGCAATCTGCTGATACTCAAGGCATCGTTGAATGCCACCGGACGGACATCAATGGAAATCGGGGTGCGGGTCGAAGCCGAAGACCTGATGACCGGCATCGTCACCCACATCGCCTCCGCCTATCTCACCTTCGTGGCCCTGGATGAGGACAATCGGCCTACTCCGGTACCGCCGTATAACCCTCAAACACCAGAGGCGATACGCAGAAGGAAACAGGCCCAGGAGAGAAAAGCCTGCTATTATAAAAGCAGAAACGAAAACGATTAAGACATGACCATGAGTGCCACTGTAGACGATTTAACCATCAACTATGAAGAAGACGGCGTCGTGCTGGTAAGAGAACTTGACAAAGTCGTCCTTTCCAAGGGAGCCTGGACAACGATTCTGTTCAGATATCAGAATCTCAACAGATCCACCGGTGAATTCGGTCCTGATATGTATTCGATACGGCGGTATCAGAAGCGTCAAGGCAATTACATTCCCAAATCAAAGTTCAATATTTCCAACGCCAAGCAGGCTGAGAAGATTGCCTCGTCCCTGCAGAAATGGGTCAAGGAACAAGCCTGAGTAAGGATTTTCCGAGCTATTCTCGTTTTTTTAACAATACCCTAATCTTAGAGCCTTTTGCAAAGCTAAGATTTTCGTTCAAAATCAAACCATGCGAGAAATTTTACCACAGGCATATGATTGATATTCCGAGGATAAAATTTTGAGCATAACGCAGAGTGTGGGCGAAAAGATCGTTTTGCAAATGGCTCCTTATTTATTGACAAAGTGACAGAGAGGGTATA
>JARFQM010000225.1 GCA_029287755.1 Desulfofustis sp.
TCATCGATCAGCACGCCGCCCATGAGCGTCTGCTCTATGAAGATCTCAGAAAGCAATATCTGCAGGGCAGGATCGCCACTCAGAACCTGCTCTTTCCAGTTACCCTGGAGCTCACCGTCGATCAATCGCAACTGGTGGAAACCAATTTGGAAGCACTCGAGGCCATGGGCTTTTCGGTTCGTGATTTCGGAGCCACCACCTGGGTCTTAAGCGGTGTGCCGGCCTTAGCCGGCAGCAGTTCCCCACAGCAGCTGTTCCTTGAAATCCTGGGACGGTTCGGCAGCGAGAGCGGATCCCCCGGTACCGATCGTTTGGAGCACATTCTGTCCACCATGGCCTGTAAAGCGGCGGTCAAATCCGGTGACGTGCTCTCGGCAGAGGAAATCAAGGCGCTGCTCGAGCGCATGGTAAAGGCGGATCTTTTCAGTCATTGCCCCCACGGCCGACCAGTGGTAAAAGTGTTCAATCCTGTTGAAATCAAAAAATGGTTCCACCGAACCTGAGCACCCCATGTTGCGGAACAACCTTTTCACAACGCTGCTGCCCTTTCTCCTGCTTCTGCTGCTGATCAGCGGCGGCTGTGCCACCAAGAAGCCGGTGGGCCAGCTGATGGAGGTAACGGCCTATTGCGGCTGCTCCGTCTGCTGCAGCTGGGAGCGAGGCAGCTGGGCCTATTTGAAGCTTGACTTTTGGAACCGCTATGTCAGTGCCGGTCCCGAGCGAGGCCGGCCTTACAGCGGCCTTACTGCCAGCGGCACCGACCCGAACGAGCCACAGCCCGGGCTGTTATCGGCCGACAGCTTCTATAACCCCTGGATGATTCCGGTACGCATCCTGCCATGGTATCTGGTCCCCCAGGACGGCACCATCGCGGCCGATACCAAATTCTATCCCTTTGGAACCAGAATGTATGTACCAGGCTACGGCTGGGGAACCGTTGAAGATCGCGGCGGTGCAATCAAAGGTCCCAATCGGATCGATATTTTCTACGATTCCCACAGTGAAGCGCTGCAGTGGGGCCGCAGAAAAATCCATGTCACCATCGAGTACCCCTGATCGGGGACATCCTGTTTAGAGAAATGAGCGAGGTAACCATTATCGGCGGCGGACTGGCCGGTTGCGAGGCGGCCTGGCAGCTTGCCAGACACGAGTGCCCGGTTCGATTGTTCGACATGAAACCTCTGAGGTTCAGTCCGGCTCACGAGTCCGAAGACCTGGCTGAGCTGGTTTGCTCCAATTCGTTGCGCTCTGCCGATCCCCACTCTGCCGTGGGGTTGCTCAAAGACGAGATGCGCAGACTCGATTCGCTGATCATGAAGGCTGCCGATCACACCGCCGTGCCGGCAGGCAAGGCGCTGGCCGTCGATCGGCAATTGTTCGCCCGCAAGATTACTTCGACCCTGACCGCGCATCCCCTGATTACCATTGAAAGACGGGAAATCACTGCACTTCCGGTTCAGTCCGAAGCGCCAACTATCCTGGCCACCGGCCCTCTCACTTCAGAGCCGCTGGCCCGGAGTCTGGCCGAATTCACCGGCTCATCGAGGCTATTCTTCTACGATGCCATTGCTCCGATTTTAGACGCCGAGTCGCTCGATCTGGAAATCATTTATCAGAAATCACGCTATGACGACGGTCCCGGAGATTACCTCAATTGCCCGCTGAACGAGGACCAGTACCTGCAGCTCGTCGACGACCTCAACACGGCGCAGTATGCCCCGCTGCACGATTTCGAGGAAATTAAATATTTCGAGGGCTGTCTGCCCGTCGAAGTGATCAGCGCTAGAGGGGTCGAAACCCTGCGCTACGGTCCCATGAAGCCGGTCGGCCTGGAGAACCCGCGCACCGGGGAGCTGCCCCATGCAGTGGTACAGCTTCGCAAAGAGAATCGGCAGGGAACGCTCTATAATATGGTCGGCTTTCAGACCAAACTTACCCATGGCGAACAGAAAAGAATATTTCGGCAGCTGCCCGGTCTTGGTAAGGCTGAGTTTGCCCGCTTCGGCTCGATCCACAGAAACACGTTCATCTGCGCCCCCGAACTTCTGCTGCCCACCCTGCAGACCCGTAAGAATCCTCAGCTGCTGGTGGCCGGCCAGCTTTCAGGGGTCGAGGGCTATGTGGAATCGACTGCCATGGGGCTCTTGGCGGGTATCAACGCAGCCCGGCTCGAGCGGGATAACGAGCCGCTCAGGCCGCCTGCTCACACTGCGCTGGGGGCGCTCATCACCCATCTCACCGAATCAGATCCGCGACATTTTCAGCCGTCCAATGTGAATTTCGGCCTCTTTCCGGCCTGGGAGAAGAAGATACCCAAGCGGCTCAGGGGACAGATCAGAGCGGAGCGTTCCGGAGTTGCGTTGAAGAAGTGGGTCCTGGAGAACCGGCTTTAAGGAAAAAGCGGACACACTACCTCGCCCGTCCTTTAATGCTCTGCCTCCCTGAAACTCCAATAGGGATACTCAAGCTGGTAGGATGCCACCAGACCGGGGCTGTGTTCCCTGCTGGCCACCAGCCAGAGGTTGGCGCTTCGATCCTTTACCGAAGTGATCTTCTGGGCATCGGTCTCGGGGTAGAGTACCAGGGCATTGTCTGCACTGTATTCGATATCTCCCGAACCTTTGAATATGCCCATATGCGGTGTTTCGTCATAAGCCCCCTTATCCCCCCTGGTGAGCTCGGAGATAATCAGAAACGACACATGGTACTCGTCCCTGATCGACTCGAACTGTCGAAGCCAGGCATCGATGCCGGTGCGGCGTTCGCTGAAGTCCTTGAAGGGCAGTTTGTGCAGGCTGTCGATAACGACCACGCAAAAATTCTGCCGGGTCTCGTGCCTGATGAAGTCGATGTGCCGACTCATGATCTCGGGGCTTAAGGCTCGGTCATTCACCACCCTGAAATGGTTCAACATCTTCTTGAACTGGCTGTGGGCCTTTTCAAAACGAAGTTTTTCATCCTTTGAAAAGGAACTCTCGACCAGTTTGTCCCCTTCGATCCGGCTCAATCGGGTCATCGTCCGCTGGTAAATTTTCTGACGCACGTTCTCAAAATCATAGTAGAGCAC
>JARFQM010000272.1 GCA_029287755.1 Desulfofustis sp.
GCGCAGCGACGAGCAAAGTGATTTAATCGGCGTGCCGCGTAACAGTGCCATCACCCGAGGTTTACTTGCTGAACTGCGCTTCCAACCCTCGACACGCATCGCCCGGCTCGAAGCGGGCGCGGATGGTTGGCAGCTGTACAACGATGGCGGTAGCCGGTTAGGTGCCTGGGCCCTGGTGGTGGTTGCGGTGCCCGCACCCCAGGCGCTGATGCTGGTGGCGGACCAGCCGTTGTTTGCCGAACAGCTCGAACGGGTCCGCATGGAGCCCTCCTGGGTCGCGGCAATCCGCACCGATAAACCAATCGAACAGTGGCCCGGTGTCGCAGTTTTCGAGCATCCAGTGCTTCGTCGGATCGTCAACAACAGCGCCAAGCCGGGGCGGGGCAGCGATCATATCTACCTGGTTCAGGCGCAGAAAAGCTGCTCCGAGCGCTTTCTCGAGGAGCCGCCGGAAACGGTCGGCCGGCATTTATTGGCGAACTTCGCCGAACTGGCTGGTCGTCGGCAGGGACACGAACTGCTTTTCACCCATCGCTGGCGCTACGCGTTTGCCGAAGAGCCTCTCGGCAGCCCGTTTATCTGGGATGGGCAGTTACAGCTCGGGGTGTGCGGCGACTGGTGCCTCGGTCGCCGAGTTGAAGATGCCTGGCGCAGTGGCGCTGACCTGGCGGAGCACATCCTGGAACACAACTCGGAGGAGCGTCAAAGATGCTGACAAGTCGAGGAACACATGCCTCCAGGCCCGACTCTTGCCAACGCAGAACTCTGAATGTCCTGCCATGGCGCTGTATTCCACCACGGCGTGCGGTCTGGGCTTACCGCTGCAAAGTAATCCGAGCAAAAGGTCCTCGGCGAGTTATTTTCAAGAGCCCGGGATTTGTCAACTTTGCCTTGTCCCCAGGCGGCCTCCGGCCGTTACCCGTCGGGCGACGCCTGCGCGCTCGACTTGATCCAAGGAGAATCGCATGATAACCATCAGACTGTTGTTACTGCTGCTGACCTTGAATATGGCCGGCACCGGCTTCGCTGTTGCACACAGCTTTGATCTTAATCGTCTGCAAGAGACGACGCTGGAGGAGATGATCGAAGATGTGTCCGTTGTCCAGGTCGTATTTATTGGCGAAATCCATGACCAGGCCAGCCACCACACGGCCCAACTGCAGGTGATCAAGACATTGTCAGAGGCCGGTGTGCCGGTCAGCATTGCTCTGGAGATGTTCCGGCAGGATGGCCAGGCAGATCTCGACCGCTGGCGCGACGGTGAGCTCGAGGAGAATGAATTCCGCGAGATTTTTGACCGGCACTGGAGCTACTGGCCGATCTATCGGGAGATTTTCCTCTACGCCCGCGACAACCGGATTCCGCTGGTCGGCCTGAACATTCCGCGGCAACTGGTCAAGCAGGTGGCACGCAGCGGCTTTAATTCGCTGAGTGCAGAACAGCGCAAGGATCTGCCGCTGAGCTATTGCGATGTCAGCCCCCGTTACCGGGCGTTCATGTCCCGAACCCTGCAGGGCCATCCCTTGGAAGGCACGGCTTTCGAGAATTTTTGCGAAGCGCAGATCCTCTGGGACGCGAGTATGGCGGTCAATCTGGAAAGCTACCTGCTGGAGAATCCTGATCGGACCGTCGTGGTTCTGGCGGGCAATGGCCATGCCTGGAAACACGGCATCCCGGAACAGTTGCTGCGGCGTAATGCGTATGCGACCCGGATTTTGCTGCCGGAGGTGCCGGGTCGGATCGACCGTGCGACGACCAGCGCCGATGAAACAGATTATCTCCTGGAAGGTGTCGACCTGGGCCCGCTGCATTAACGGCGAGCGAAGACAATGGGATTGTTCGGTGGAAGGAGTGAATTATGGCTAGAGTTGTGGTCGTCGGCGGCGGTTACGCCGGTTTGGCATGCCTGATCGAGTTGGCAAAGCAAGCCTCGCAACTGGAGCTCTTGCTGATCGACGGCCGGGCCGAACATTGCAAAATCACCAACCTGCACAAGACCTTTGCACAGCCGGTTGCCGACTTCCAGGTCCCATTCGCTGAGCTGGCAGAACGATTCGGTTTTGCTTTCCATCGGCATCGGCTCAATTTCACCGCAGCGGACCTGATGTCCTGGCAACAGACGAAAAAGCTGCCGTTGGCTGATCGAGATCTGGCCTTCGACTGGCTGGTGGTCTGTACCGGTTCCCACCCGCTGCTGCAGTCGCACAGCACCGATGTCTATGACATCTCAGACTTGCAGGACGGTCGGGGTCCGCAGTTGCTGGAACGCTGGCTGAGTGAAGCAAAGACAAGGCGAATCGAACTGTCGTTTGTGGGCGCCGGAGCCACCGGCCTGCAGGTGCTCTTTGAGCTGCAAGAGCAGCTGCGCAGCAAGCGGGTTGATTTCGGGTTGCGCTTGATCGACCTCGCTGACCGGCTGGCCACCGAGTTGCCGGAAGGGGTCCACCGCTACGTCCGCCGCAAACTCGACAATGAAGGGATCGACTACCTCGCGGAGACCGAATTCCTCGGCCAGGAGGATGGCCAGGTAATCCTCGCCGAGCAAAACAGTCGCCGTGAATATCGCTTGCCGTCGAGAGCGACTCTGCTGTTTGCCGGCGTACAACGGTCACCCTTTGCCTTGCAGAGCAATCTGTTCGGCCAGGTCGAGGTTGGTGGGCAATTGCTGCCGGAGATTTTCAGCGCCGGGGACTGTGCCGATTATAGCGGCAACGGGCTCAACCAGCTGACTGCCCAGGCGGCGTTGCGTAAAGGCAAGTTGGTCGCGCACAATATTCGCAGCCAAAATGCCGGCCGGGCTTTGCGCCGGTATCGCTACCGGGAGAAGGGCTACCTGCTCAGTCTCGGCCCGGCCGATGCGGTCGGCTGGGTGGGGCTGCGCGGCAACCTGGTCAAGGGTTTCGCGGCCAATGTTTTGAAGGAAGCGACGGAAAGCCAGTACAACCTTTACATTAAAGGCGTTGATACCTATCTCGACTTCTTCTAGGCTGGTTTTTATTGGCACCGCCGCCAGTGGGTATGCTAAACATAGCTGCGACAGTTGTCGTCTGAAGGGAGGGAATCATGAGTGAACAGAACAGCGAGGAGCCGGTCCTGCCGCGCCTTCTGGCAAGCAACGCTCTGCGTGCCAACCTGACCAAGCACATGACATTGAACCAGATGGCCGACCAGAAGGCTTCGATGATCATGACGGCATCATCCCTGATCCTGACGATTTCATTGACACAGTATGACAAGCTCGACCTTGCGGTTTTCCTGTTTTTGATGCTGACCGGTGGGTTGGCGATCCTTTTCTCGATCTTCGCCATTATTCCGGCGCTGCATGTCAAGGGTGTGCTGAATCTGTTTTATTTTCGTTCCTACGCTCAAATCAGCGAAGACGAGTTCAGGACTGCCTTCAAGGAAACGATCGCCGACAAGGACAAGTTATATGATGCCTATTTGAAAGAAATCTATTATCTGGGCAAATATCGATTGACCCGGAAATACTTCTGGATTCGCAACGGCCTGTACACTTTGCTGGTCGGCTTGGTGGTCTCGGCAATTTTCACGAGCGCGAGGTTCTTTTGAGTGAATTCCTTTTGTATGTGAAAAGCTTAATGATCTCGGCAAGTTGCTGAAAACAAGAGATTTGCCTTGATTTACAGAGCAAAAAAGTTGAGAATGAGCTTATTGATTTGCTATGTGGAGGAGTTGCATGACGGAGCGGGAATTTCTCGGTAGAATCGAACACTCTTACATTGATGTTATTTTGAAAGATGGCACCTATCACCACTTTACTCCCCGTGTTTTGGATGTTTTGCTGGAAAGCCATCGTGTCCATAAGTTCAAGAGAGCAAATGGTTGGGCGACCGTAGGAATTGATCCGATCAGGGCCAGACAACGTGAGAACGACGATTATCAGTGCCCCGAACGCAGACATTCAGTGCGTTGATGCAATGCTGAACATAGATGATCTCCCCGATTAACGAACCCGCACCTGAATAAAGTGCGGGTTTTTATCTTGGCCGGCAATTATCGAGTTTCCGGGAGTTACTCAGCCTCAACTGCTGTCCAATTCAGGAGATGGTATATTATTTGCAAAATTTAATGATTATAAGCTGTCCTGAAT
>JARFQM010000277.1 GCA_029287755.1 Desulfofustis sp.
GTTGTATTGACTCCCCGGACAACGCTTTCAATTGTATTTTATAGAGCATCAATCAGTACTGGGTGATGCACAATTCAAGCACAGGGAGGGCACCATGAAAGAACAATTGAATTACGAGATTTTTCTGAAAGTCGCCAATGCCATCTCTCACTCCAAAGAACCCGAAGAAGTAGCCTTGATGACGGTTGAAGGGATTAAGACCGCCCTGGACATCAAAGGCTGCGCCCTGTTTCTGCTTAACAAGAAGACCGACGAACTCAGCGTGGCCGCTTCTTACGGACTCAGTGACGAGTATCTCAACAAGGGGCCTTTGAGCGCTCTGCAGTCCATTGCCGAGACCCTGCAGGAAGGTCCGGTGGCCATCAACGATGCCGCCAACGACGCCAGGCTGCAGTACCCTGAAGCAGCTCGGAAGGAGGGAATCGCCTCGATTTTATCAGTGCCGATTCAGGTCAATCAGTCCACCATGGGGGCGCTGCGCGTCTACACCTCCGAGCCGCGGGAGTTTACCTTGAATGACATAAACTTCGTCTATGCCCTGGCCCAGATCTCCGGCATGTCCATTCGGCTGGCCAGATATTCGAAGGGACTGCTGGCCAGTATCGATGTCTTAAGAGATATGCGGGAGGCAGAGACCCGGAGAAAAACCAGAATGACGCCCTTTGAAGGGGTGCCGGTGAGTTTTTCGCCCGAAGAGTCGAAAATGCAGTACGAGACGAGCTGACCCCGTCCCGGCCCTGAAAAGACCTCAGCCTGAAGACCATCCGCTTGCCCTTCGGAGATGATCGAATTCCTGCGCGCTGCCGCGCCGCCCGCCTGGGATGAACCATTGATTGCGCTCAGTGCAGCGGAGAACGGTTTTTCTTCAAGACAGCTGCTGCCTAGAGGATTCGTCTGGCGTTGCGGTCCAGAAGCTGCGCCAATTTTGGGGCCGGATCAGCGAATTTGGACAGGAAGATAATGGCCGCGATAATATACGGTTTATAGCTCGCCTCCCGGTACAACGGGTCGCGATAACGGTCGAATACAGAGGCCTCCACCTCGCCCTGCTCACAGCTGACGCCGGTTATATCGGCCGGCAGACAGTGCATGTAGAGTGCTTTCCCGTTCCTGGTCAGCTTCATCAACGATTCATCGCATTCCCAGTCCTGGTGGCGGGCATTCTGGGCCAGGAGTTCTTTCTCCAGAGCGGCGATCCCCTCCATGTCGTTCTGGGCATAGAGTTCCGTACGCTCCTCCATGGCCTTGAACGGCGCCCAGCTTTTGGGGTAGACGATATCGGCGTCCGCGAAGGCTTCCCGCATCGAATCGGTTCTGGTAAACGAGCCCCCGCTGGCTTCGGCATTGCGCAGCGCCACTTCCTCGACTTCGGGCATTATGGAATAGCCTTCGGGATGACTCAGGACCACATCCATCCCGAAGCGGGTCATCAGCCCGACGATGCCCTGGGGCACCGACAGCGGTTTTCCATAGGAGGGAGAGTAGGCCCAGGACATGGCGATCTTTTTGCCTCTGAGATTTTCCAGGCCGCCAAACTCATCGATCAGATGCAGGGCATCGGCCATTGACTGGGTGGGGTGATCGATATCACACTGGAGATTAACCAGGGTTGGCCGCTGCTCGAGAATAGAGGCTTCATAGCCCTGCTGAACGGCCTCGGCCACCTGGCGCATATAGGTGTTGCCCTTACCGATATACATGTCGTCGCGGATGCCTATAACATCTGCCATGAAGGATATCATGTTGGCCGTCTCGCGCACGGTCTCGCCATGGGCGATCTGCGATTTTCCCTCGTCCAGGTCCTGGATGGCGAGTCCCAGCAGATTGGCCGCACTCGAAAAGCTGAAGCGGGTCCTGGTGGAATTGTCGCGAAACAGGGAGACCGCCAGGCCGCTGTCGAAGGCTTTGCATGATATATTCTCTTGGCGCAGGGCCCGCAGAACCTGGGCCGTTTCGAAAACAGCCTTGATCTGCTCGCCATCATGATCCCAGGTGAGCAGAAAATCATTGTTGAAGATACCGGCCGTATTGCAGGCAGCGAGTTTTTCCAGCTGCTTCTTAATCTGTCCTGTTGCGCTCATTGTTCTCCCATCCTTGCAAAACTAAAATCTGTTGGTTGTAATGTCGCTGGCTAGTGAACGCCAGGGTGCGGTCTCCAGCAGTATGGGGTGTTCGCCGACTGCCTAAAGGACGCCGACCCGGCTGTTAAAATCGATGATCAGCCGATCGATCTCATCGACCTGCTCAAACATGTCGTACCAGTAGGCGTCGTGGTTGGCCCACTGCTCGTTGAGCTCTTCGACTGCACGCCCCTGCTGCTCTATCCAGGTGTAATACTTGAGATTGTGCAGTGCCTTTTTCTCGTAATATCTGAGTTCCTTGGTGTGATCCATGGTGATCGAGCGGATCAGCTCAATATCGCGCTGCGCCTGGGCCTCATTGTAAACGCCGCGCTCCTGCTCCAGTTCTCCGAGCCGGGAGCCGTAGAGCTGCATGGAATCGGTGGCTATGGAAACCACGATATCCTGGTCGCCGAGTTCGTAATATTTGGCGAATTTTATGGCGGCCGCCATGTTGCCTATCCCCGAAATGCCGAGCAGATCCAGCTGGCTGACCAACTCGCCGTCGACACCGCTGCTCAGCAGCGCCTGCCTGCCGACCGGCTCGTTGAAGAGCCGCAATACCCGCATGGGCACTTCATCGTCGACAGCGACGACCATATCGGTATCTTTGCAGTCGTGCACCCAGGGCACATGCTTGTCGCCAATGCCCTCTATACGGTGGCCCCCGAACCCGTTCATCAACAAGGTCGGGCATTGCAGAGCCTCGGCCACGACCAGCTTCGAGCCTGGAAATGTGCGCTTGAGATAATAGCCCGCACCAAGGGTGCCTCCCGATCCCGATGACGACACATAGCCGGCAAACCGGCGGCCGTCCGCCAGATAGTCCTGCAGCAGGGTGGCAACGGCGTGACCGGTAACCGTATAGTGCCACAGCGGGTTGCCCATTTCGTCGAACTGATTGAAAATTCTGAGATCTTCACCGCTGTTTCTGAGCTCCCAGCATTTATCGAAAATCTCCTTTACATTTGATTCGCAGCCGGGCGTGGCGATTACTTCGCCGGCAATCGACTGCAGCCACTCAAAGCGTTCACGCGACATCTCTTCTGGCAGAATGGCGACGGCATTGCAGGCCAGCAGGGCCGATATGTAGGCTCCGCCCCGGCAGTAATTGCCGGTGGACGGCCAGACCGCTTTGGTCTGCTGCGGATCAAACTGGCCGGTCACCAGGGCGGGAACCAGGCAACCGAAGGTGGCACCGACCTTGTGGGCGCCGGTGGGGAACCAGCGGCCGGCAAGCATGATGATCGTCGCCCTGCAGCCGGTGAGCTGCGGCGGCAGCACGATGTGGTTCACCCCGCCGAAAAGCCCGCCGTGGTCCTGCGGCTCGTTGTGCCAGCTTATGCGGTAGAGATTGGCCGAGTGCAGATCCCAGAGTCCGATGGTGCGCAGCTGCTCCTTGATCGACTGGGGAATTTCAGCCGGGTTTTTCATCATTGAAAAGGTAGGCAGGGTAATGTTCTTAGCCCGGCAGTAGTCGATGTTTTTCTCCAGCGTGTCGGAGTGAATTGTCAGGTCTATCACGGATCCATCCTTTTTCTATTCTATATCGTCAACAGTATCGATGCAGTGCTCCGGTACCTCGAGGCCGAGCGCCGCGGAGCCAGTGTCCTTGAGGCCATTTCCGGTGGCCAGAACAACCACCACCGACTCGGGTTCCAGCCCAGGAGCCGCAGTTTTCAAACCGGCATAGGCCGCCGCCCCGGCCGGTTCGGTAAACAGTCCGGCGGTGCGGGAAAGCTCGGACTGGGCCTCAATGATCTCCCGGTCCGACACCGTCATCATCTGGCCGCCATAACTCTTCAGCATGGACAGGGCATGGGCGCCGTTGCGCGGCACATCCACGCAGATGGAGTCGGCCACCGTGGAAGTGGGGATATTCTCAAACACTCCGGAGTGAAAGGCGCGGCACAGCGCGTCCGAAGTTTCGGCCTGGACGCCCACGATCTTAGGCACCTCGTTGATGTAGCCGAGCTGCACCAGATCTCTGAACCCCTTGTAGACGCCCGCCAGAATGCAGCCGTCGCCGACCGAGACAAATACCACGTCCGGCGCCCGGCCCAGCTGCCCGAACAGTTCCAGGGAGACGCTCTTCTTGCCCTCGATGGTCAGCGGGTTGTAGGCCGTGTTCCGGTTCATGCCGCCTTTCCTGCCGGTATAGTCCAGGGACAGATCGTAGGCCTTGTCGTAGTTGCCGTTCACCCTGAATACCCGGGCGCCGTACTGCAGGGCCTGCACGAGTTTAGCCGGAGGAGCCGACTCGGGCAGAAAAAGGTTGATATGCTGTCCGGCCGCGGCGCCGATGCCGGCCATCGAAGAGCCGGCATTGCCGGTCGAGGCCAGGGTGATCTCCTTGATACCGAACTTGTTCGCCGCCGCCGAGACCAGAAACGAAGCCCGGTCCTTGAACGAAGAGGTGGGGTTGGCGCCGTCATCCTTGATGAACAATTGTCTCAATCCGGTGAGATCACGCAGTCTGCGCGGCTCCCACAGCGGGGTGTTGCCCACCGGCATGGGTGGAAAATACTCGGGTTCGATCGGCAGCAGCTCACCAATGTTGAACCGGCCGCCGGCTGAGCCGTGCAGCTCCACCTCCAGGATCCCGTGCAGGGGCTGATCGGCCTGCTGGGCCGGCGCACACTGCGGGCAGACCGTATACTCAGGCCGGATTTCGTAGGCTGCACTGCAGATGGTACAGCGGTAGGTATAATCGATCAACGGTTCATCCCCGCCTTCTTGGCTCACAAGACCGGCGAGCTGGAAGCTGGATCACGTGCCTTCTTGCAAAAGAGCAATAGCTGAAAAAGGAAGCAGACCTGACCATAGGGGGCAGGCCTGCATTATTAGACTGACTGGATCGAGCTACGCACTCTTTGTCCCAGGCTTCGCCGGGAAGTAACGCCATGCGTTAACTTGCGACCCGTTACTGTGCTGCGTCAATGGCACTCAGCATCGCATCCAGCATCTCCGTTCCTTCACTTCCTAGTTTCTCATCAATGAGTTTACGCACAGCTGGTTGGGCCGCTGCCGCAAATTTCTTCAACTCATCGGGAGAAACGACATTGACCTCCATGCCATTGGCAAGCGCCGGCAGGCCTTTCTCCGATGCCTCTATAACTCGTGAAACCCCGCGGCCGGCCTCGGTTGCAACCTCGGATGCCCAGTCAACAAGGTCACGGTGCTCTGCCGACAGGCCGTTGTAAAAATCCTTATTCATCGTCCAGATGTATGGGGTTATGACATGGTTGGTAATCGACAGGTATTTCTGGACTTCATTGAACTTGGCGAAGGCAATGATAGGAATAGGATTCATCTGACCGTCTGCGACACCGGTTTGCAGTGCGGTGTAAACCTCGGCCCAGGGTAAAGGAGTGGGTTTACCACCCAAAGAACTTACCATAGCCTGGTGAGTAGGCAGGGTCATAGTACGGATTCTGAGCCCCTCCATATCCTCGACACTGGTGATCGGACGCTTGGAGTTCGTAAAGGCAAAAAAACCACCAGAATCGATCAGGCCCAGCACTTTCAGACCAGTCTTCTTTTCTAGATCTGCAGAGAATTTCATACCGAATTCACTGCGTTGATCGATGACCCGATTGGCTACCGCAATATTCGGAAAGGCAAAGGGAATATCGAATACGCCGACGAGAGGATAGTGCTGGGCGATACCGCCTGCCGAAGAGATCGCCGACTCAACGATACCTTCACGAACCTGCTGGATGACCTCGTTGTCTTTTCCGAGTTGCCCATTGGGGAACAGTTTGACCTCGATCGCTCCGCCGCTGGCGCTTTCCACCAGCGACTTGAAGATCGTCGTCATCGCCCCGGAGTGACTTTCAAATGCTCCTTCCGGATTGAGGTGCGCAACACGTATAGTCACATCGGCGGCAAAAGCTGTACCTGATATCATAACGGCCACTGTGACTGCTACCATTAATTGGATGATTTTGTTGAAGTTTTTCATGAAGAATCTCCCCCATAAAGTGGTTGTTTTGAATGATAATCCATCGACATTACAGCCCGAGAAGTCGAGGAATGGCCAGAGTCATGTTCTCCCAATATGCAACGATAAATAGGATAACGGTTTCTGCAAGTAAGAAAGGCCACAGGGATTTTGTTATGGCTTCGACTTTGGTTTTGGTTACTGAGGCCAGGACGAAGAGGCAGGCCCCCACGGGAGGCGTCATCAATGAAATATTCAGTGCCAGAATAATCATGATACCGGCATGCACCGGGTCCATCCCTATTTTCATGGTCAACGGCGCCAGCACCGGTGCCAGGATGATCAGCGTGGCATTGATATCCATGAAAAGACCAATAAACAGTAAGAGCCCAATAATCATCGCAACGATGACCTTGGGGTTATCTGAGAGGGCCAGAAAACCTGCTGCTATCAGCTGGGGAATCTGGTTAAAGGTCATCCACCAGCCTAAGATCGAAGCGGAAGCGATAATCAGGAAGATTACCCCGGTAATGCGGGTGGTGCGAACCAGCATCTCGTAGAGATCTCTCATCGTGATGCCGCGGTACACAAGACCGCCAACCACCAGCGCGTAAAAAACCGCAATCGATGCCGCTTCGGTGGGGGTTGCGATCCCGAATAATATGGATCCCAGGATAAATACAGGCAATACCAGAGCGAGGAAGCTCTTTCTGAAGGCAATAAAAATACTTCTCAGGCTCGGTTTTTTATCTGCCTTGGGTAGATTCAACCTCCTGCCCAACGCAGCGATTACCGCCATACAAATCAAACAGATCAATAACCCGGGTATTATTCCCGCCGCAAACAACCCGGCAATAGAAACCCCCATGATAGACCCGTAAATAACCATCAGCGTCGATGGAGGTATGGTCGGCCCAATGATGGAGCCAGCTGCGGTCACCGCGCAGGCGAATGGTTTGGTATACCCCTGTTTGACCATAGCCGGTACCAGGGTGTTGCCGAAGGCTGCCGCATCAGCAGTTGCCGCTCCGGTTATTCCTGCAAACATAACCGATGCCACCATATTGGAATGTGCCATGCCGCCGCGCAACCACCCCACCAGGGAATCGGCAAATTCAACGAGGTGAGTGGTGATGCCGGAACGATTCATGATCTCACCCGCAAGAATGAAAAAAGGCATGGCAAGAAAAGGAAACAGATCCAGCCCGGCAAACATTCGATCCGGCGCCATGGCCAGAAACCGCCCCCCGCCCATATCGAAGATACCGACCATACCGGCGATGCCGAGCACGAAACCAACCGGCATGCCCAGTACGAGAAGCCCAAAGAAGATAGCGGCTACTAGAAACATTTGTTAGTTCTCCATCCGATTTGCGCCGATAACATCGTCGACCGTAAAAAAATCGTGAATAGCGACCAGTACCAACTGAATACATGCCATTGCAGCGGCAAGCGGAACCCCCATGAAAGGATAGGCCTTGGGAATCGCCTCAATCATGGTATAACGGCTGAAACCACGCTCGACCAAACCAAGCCCGTAAAAAAAAATGAGCGCAAAAAACACCAGCGCGATCAGATCAAATATCACCGCAAGCCATTTGCGCACCGACGGCGGAAAGCGCTCGAACAGCACCAACACGCCAATATGCTCGCGGTGACTGATACCACTGGAAACAGCCAGCAGAGCCATCCAGATCATCAGGTAACGTGCCAACTCTTCAGTGAAAGTTGCCTGAAATGGCAGGACATAGCGGGCCAGCACCCCTAACCAGACATCCAGCACAAGCAGCGCCAGCAATAGGACACAAAATCGTTCCACTACCCAGTTAAGACGCCTGCTGGCCTTGATCGCTTTAGTTGAAATTCCAGATGCTTCCATAGCTGGCATTAAAGTGTTGTCAACAATTACTGTCAACAACTTTATTTAACTTGTTGATCGTGCGGCTTGGGGATGCCAACACCGCTTCATAAGGGTACAGCGAATTTCTAGTGTGATATGAGACCTGTAAGAAGTTATGAGTATGATGACATACGACCCGAGGCACATTCTAACAAAATATTCACCCAATTGCCTGCGACAATGCAGCTTTCTATGATAATATGCATCAGCAGTGACTTGAAAGTAAACAATTCCTCAAATAATTGCGAACTATCTGTACATTTTTTGAGACATTTTGTACTCTAATTTTCAATCAGTCATTATAGAGAACCGGTTAAGCTATGTCGATAACAGCACATGTAGAAATAGATAGGGTTTGCAAAGCAATTTTTCAGGCAATTTTCGAAAGGCGATTAGAGCCCAACACTCGATTGATTGAAAATGAACTGGCGAAAGCTTTGTCATCAAGCCGGTCCAATGTCAGACAAGCACTGTTAGTGCTGGAACAGAGAAATTTAGTTCAGATTATTCCCAATAAGGGGGCAGTCATTGCCGAACCTTCACAACAAGATGCTGCTGAAGTGTTCGCCGCCCGTCTCTGCATTGAATCAAAAATCCTTGATATCGTAATTGAAAAGGTAAAAGCTAAAGATTTAAAACAACTTAGGTCCCATCTTAAAAAAGAAAAACAAGCCCGGGAAGAACAGCAGCGTCATACCCTTATTTATCTGACCGGAAAGTTCCATTTATTGCTCGCTGAGATAGCTGCAAACCAGGTCTTTATCGACTTTCTAAATCAGTTGATTGCCCGCAGTTCACTGATCTTGGAGAAATACGAAATTCAAGGCAAAAATAATTGTGCAGAGGAGGACCATTCGAAACTCGTACAACTTATTGCCGAGGGTGACCGAAAAAAAGCCCTGGCGCTGCTCACTAATCACCTAGAATCTATCGAACAAAATCTTAATTTCAAGCCAAGCATAAAGCCTGATGATCTGCAAGATGTGTTTGCCTCCATGAACCTCTCCTAAGGTGAAAATCAACCGCTGTAGGGATGATGCTCCAGCCAGTGGCGGGCAATATCGATACGTCGGCAGCACCACACATCATCATGCGACAAGACATAGTCCAGAAATCGCTCCAGCGCTTTGATTCTGCCGCCTTTGCCAACGAGACGGCAATGCAGACCGACCGACATCATTCGCGGTATTTCTTCTCCTTCTTCATACAACGCATCAAAAGAATCTTTTAAATAGGTGAAATACTGATCACCGCAATTAAACCCCTGACAAGTGGCAAAGCGCATATCGTTGACATCGAGCGTATAAGGCACCACCAGATGGGGCTTGTCCCCCACTTTAGTCCAGAAGGGGAGATCGTCATTATAATCGTCAGCATCATAGAGAAAGCCGCCATGCTCGACCACCAGGGCTCGGGTGTTAACTGACGTTCTGCCGGTGTACCATCCCAGGGGTGCTTCACCTGTCAATCGGCTGATTATTTCAACTGCTTTTTCCAGATGTTCTCGTTCGATATCTACCGGGACATCTTTATAGTCAATCCAGCGATATCCGTGTGCACAGATTTCATAGCCGGCTGCCATCGCCGCCTCGGCAACCGACGGATTTCTTTCCAGTGCCATGGCCACCGCACACAAGGTCAGCGGGATTCCTTTTTTCTGAAAGAGCCTGAACAGTCGCCAGACACCAACTCGGCTTCCGTATTCATAGAGCGACTCCATACTCATATGACGTTGATTCTTAAACGGCACTGCACCTATTATTTCCGACAGAAAGCTCTCAGAAGCCTCATCACCATGAAGAATGCAGTTTTCTCCACCCTCTTCATAATTGAGAACAAATTGAACAGCTAACCGTGCGCCGCCAGGCCAGTTTGCCTGTGGAGGATTGGGGCCATATCCTATCAGATCCCGCGGATATACTGCCGATGGATTCACAGTTAATGCCTCCGGATGTGCAGGTTTAATAAATGGCTCAGATGGTTGCCTGATATTTCAAAATCCTTGTTTCAGACTCATTGAAGAACATTTCATCACAATTGTTTTCTGGACCACCTCGGTCAATTACCAGAAAATCTTGCTCCTCGTCTAAACTGATCAGGGGAAAATGCCAGACTCCCCGAGCATAGTTAACCCCCTGCAAGCCATTTGTTATAAAAGCCGACAGATCTTCAGGACCTACAGATGTGCCCGAAGGCGCCACCACTACTAAAAATTTTTTCTTCTGCAATGAAATAAAGGCCTGACTTCCCAGCGGATGACGCTCCATCATGTGGATGGCGATCGGAAGCGGGCGCGGCTTACTGCGGAATATATTAATCAGAGGGCGCCCTCCTGAACCAAGCACATCCACAGTGGCCAAATCATTATAACGAATTGCATAACCATCGTTGATAGCTATGGTCTCGACCGTTGCATCTGTTTCGATTACATCCCCAAAAGGTTCAAACTCATCGCGCGTAAGCGGCCTTGCCAGTAATTCATTCATTATCTGCCCCGACTTTTCCTGACATTCATCCAGTTTTTGGTTGACGGCTGTTCCCTCTGCACTGCTCGAGGCCAGGGGTGTTCACTGCAGGTCCTTATGAACTGCAGATCAATCGGGAAGGACATGAGTGCCCGTTTCCCCTTTAATTGCCGGAAGGGCCTCATTCAGGTGGCCAATAATTGCCCGCCTGCCCCCACCGTCGATAAACTTTATTACCGCCTCGATTTTTGGCCCCATGCTACCTGCGGGAAAATGCCCTTCTTCCAGGTACCTTCTCATTTGCGAAACACTCACCGTGTCCAGTTCCTGCTGGTCTGCTCTGCCGAAATTTATCGCCACTCGTGAGACTGCAGTCAGGATAATCATCTCTTCTATTCCAAGGACGTTGGCCATATGTGCGGTGGTCAAATCTTTATCAATGACTGCCTCCACGCCTTTACGAACGCCTCTTGCATCGCGAACAACCGGCACCCCCCCGCCTCCTCCGGCGATCACCACAGTTCCCCTGGAAGCCAGCACTTCCACCAGGGATATATCACAAATATGTTTGGGCCTGGGTGAGCCGACAACCATGCGCCAGCCGCGACCGGCATCTTCACGCATGGTCCAGCCGAGCGTTTCAGCCAACTGATTTGCTTCTTTTTCGGAATAAAAATAGCCGACGGGTTTGGTCGGATTCGAGAAACTGGGATCGTCAGGATCAACTTCCACCTGGGTTACCAAACCAACTACATGCCGCTGATTACCAACTTCACGCAAAGCATTCTCAAATGCCTGAACCAGGAGATAGGCGGTGACCCCTTGGGTATTGGCAACGCATATATCCAGGGACATGGGCGCTACCTTGTCACGCGACAAAGCCTGACGCATGAGTACCTTCCCAACCCCGGGCCCGTTGCCGTGAGTAATGATCAACTCATTCACACCCTCCAGAATCGGTAATAATACCCTGGCAGTTTCACCGGCAATGGCAACCTGCTCCTCAGACGTACCTCGAATGCCGCTGGGATGTATCGCGTTGCCCCCGATTGCCACTATTAAACGATCGGGGATCGCTCTTGGTAAGGTCATCGAAAAACTCCCCTGGGAACTATGACAACAATTATTTAGTCAGGAAGACTCATACAAGGACTGCCGAAAAATCGTTGTCTAAATTCCGCAAATATTTGCCAGCAGAGACATGCGCAGCGGTATCGAAAATCCGATAGCTTTGAAATACACCTGGTGAGCTGTGTTATCGATGGCAAAGTCGAATTCGCCTGCATTTCTGGGCAAAGAATGAGAGATGCCGACTGTTCTCCCAGTCTTTTCTTGGATTCTTTCTAGTCCTTCGGCGGTAAAATAATACTCTGCCATCTTCTTTAAAAAGTCATCGCGTCCGGGATCCCCCTTCTTCACTGAACAACCGGGTAGATAGACATAATCTACGCCCTCATCAACGATCAACTCCTCCTGCTCACTGAGAGTCAGATCGTTCACCTCGGTGAAATTCGCATTCATGGCAATGAGTTTATCACGCACCACCTGCGGCGTTTCCAGTCCTGTGGTTCCGGAATATATTACCCTGGCGCCCATCTTGGCCAAGCCAAGGCCGAACGACTGTCCCGACCGTGCTCGGGACAGATCGGGGGTGGCGATCATGACCGTCATTGTGGTGAAATCGCCTCCGAGCGCCCGATACACTGCGTACATGTCCAGCAGCCCCTGAGTTGGGTGAGTGACATCACCGTAGCCGCCGCTGATAATCGGAGCGGAGTCAGCGCCCAGCTCCGCGATAACATCAATTACGCCCTCATCCGGATGCCGAAGAACGATAACGTTTGCATATTGGGAGGTTACCCTGAGAGAGTCATACAAAGACTCGCCCTTGGCCGCGGATGAACTGACAAGTGGGTTGGACTCTGTAATAACGTCGCCGCCGAGCCTGTGCATCGCGGTTTCCATACTGAACCTGGTGCGGGTACTCGGCTGGAAAAACTGCAGGCACATCACCTTTCCCTGAAGCAAGGGAATGCGGCTCCGCCAGAATGGCTCCAGCATCAGTGCCGTTTTAAAAACATTCTCCAGTTCTTCCGTTGAAAGATCGTCAATGAAGGTGAAGTGGCGCCCTTTTATACCTGTTTTTTCAACCTGGGCATAAATATCCATCGGTGCGAAGTCATTTGTCAAAGCCATAAGTGTATCTCCTCAGCAGTAGAAGAAAGGGGGTAAACTAGATTATCGCGTCACGGTTCATATCCTTGCTGTAGATGTACCAGAAAGGTTCGCGTCCGGTAGTATAGGTGCCCTGTTGGGTGAATGGTCCAAACCAGATAAAGTCTTCCTTTTTGACCTGCAGCCAGTCCTCTCCCAGTAGATACATTCCCTGTCCCCCGAGAATGTAGGCACCATGCTCCTGGACGTGTGTTTCCACAAATGGATGCGACCCATCCGGGAGAAACTTCAGGGTGTGCATGTTCATGTCAAATGACGGGTCATTGGGAAGCAGGTCACGCAGGAATACGTTCTCCATCTCATCATAGATGACTTCTTCAATGTCGTTTATATCGCCGAATACAACCCATGGCCGCATGTCTTCCAGGGGTACGAAACGTTGTTCAGTGAGTTGATGACCCTGCCTTCAGGCGGTATCACCGTGTAAAGACCCGGCTTAACAACTGCTCTGCTTTCTAAAAAACCTTTGGGATACCCCATTGCTTTCCTCCTTTTAATCTGCAACGTGAGTCCTGATTTGATTTTACAATACAATCCTGCATTATTTTTGTTATCTTTTTTTGTATTAATTGTAAACAATACATTCCAAAAAGTTCGACTCAATGGCAATGTCCAGGCCCTCAACCGAGATGAGATGGTACCGGAATCTGCGGTGAGATTCTGTAATCATTAAGATTACGACCTCTTTGCTTGACAATATTTAGAAGTAGAAAGTATCGGAAACAACTTGCACAAGAGTAGATTATTTCTCTTTTAAACATCTCCGAGACCA
>JARFQM010000291.1 GCA_029287755.1 Desulfofustis sp.
GGGTATCCCAGCGACCTCAGACCAAGATCAAATAAAAGCAGCCTATCGCAGGCTGCCAAAAGAGTTTCATCCCGACCGCTACGGCGAAGAGCAGTCGCCCTTCCAGAACATTCAGGAGGCGTACTCGGTACTCGGCGATCCCGTGCGTCGCCAGGCTTACGATCAAATAACAGAACTGCAACGATTGACGGGCCCGCAGGGGGTGAGGGTTGAACCGATGACGAGCCGGTTCGAACCGGAGCCCTTGATTCCGGAGAATGGTCCGGTGGATCTGGGTGAGGCCTCGCTGACCCGATCGTTTCAGGGCTATCGGCCGTCCTTTGATGCGCTTGTTGACCGCCTGCTGAGCAATTTTGCCGAAAGTGGGCAGGCCAAGGGAGAGCGGCCTGAAGCCCTCACCGTGGTGGTAAGCCTTACGCCTGACCAGGCCTTTCGAGGAGGCCATGTTCGAATCAGTGTGCCGGCCCGGCTCCGCTGCCCCAACTGCAGAGGATCAGGCGGAGTTGGCTACTATGAGTGCTGGCGCTGCGGTGGAGCCGGCGTTATGAACGGAGAATATCCGGTCATGGTCAGCTATCCCCCCGGCATTCCAGACAGCCATATCGTTCAGCTTTCTCTGGAACGTTTCGGCATAAGAAATCTTTATCTCAAGGTAAGATTCAGGATAAGTGATTTGCTCTAGGCGGCGTTGCTGCCTGTTCAGGGAGCTGAAATGATTTGCGAACATGTGCCCGCCCAGGTGCGACTGCATGACGATTGCATCGAGTAAAGAGGTGATTGCTATGGATCGGAGCCATATATCAAAGCGCCATTTGACTGTGCTCTGTGCACTGCCGTGTTGTTCTTTGTTTCATTTCCTCAATCTGACCGAAAGCCATCAGGAACACCCCTGATCTTCCCCTATCTTGTTGTATTTAAGTATAAAAAGATTATTGTTTAAGTAGATCCTGAGGCACAATGGCAACGCATCAATCAACTTTTCCAGAACAGTTGGGAGGGCATGGTGGGTGGCCGGGATTTCATAGATAAGTTGAACACAATCACCCAGTGGGCCTTGTTGGTTCTCTTCATAGTCGGAGGGGGTGGTATCGTATTTATTCTCGGCCTTGTATTGGCCTATATGATCGCCCTAAGAGTGAGTTGACACTGTACCTCTCTATGACGCTGATCCGCATTTTAGGGAATCAGCATTGACGAATGAAAAAATCCCTCCCCGGCCAAGCTGCCGCTGCCCCCTCCTCTCCTGAACAATAGTTAGCGACATCAATTTCTGAGTTTCTCATTTAAAACCAGTAGGTGGTTTCGGGCGGCAGTGATAAGAGGCTTCCACCCTGAGCCGGGGGCGGTGATCAGTGATCCGCTTTTCCTGTTTTTGGGCGGCCTCTACCTTTTTTCCGTCTGCCGCTTGAGCTGCAAATGATCCCTCGGCGATTTTTTCCGCATCATTCCATTCACCCTGTTCGGCAAAGGCGACGGCAGTGAATGTATTTGCTAATTTCTGGCTGAGCGTTGTCATGATAATCCTCCTTGAAAGTGGATCAGTTTAAGATGGGTCGCCTTAAAGACTTGAGCAGTTCAGATCCACAACGGGAATCCGGGCCTGCCTTCTGTCAGCGGTTACGTATTCCTGAGCGGGTTTGAGCAGTACATAGCGAATACCCGCGTCTTCCTTGCTCAAAGCCTTGATAATTTGTTCCTGGTTGCCAATTTCCACCAGGTGTGTGCACTTAACCCCTATGGCTTCAGCTTTGAGGTGCAGTGTTTCCGAGTTTCGCCTGGCCCGCTGACGAAAGCGGTTGATCTCTCTGGCCCGGCGCTCGCCGGTGTAATTCAGCGGCTCGTCGGTCACATCAAGGGCAATGATCTCACAGTCGAGCTTCTGTGCCATTTTCACTGCATAATCAACCAGTACCGTTGAATGGTCTCCATCCTGAACGGTCAGAATCTTGGTCGCCGTACTCTGCTGGGCAGACATCTGAGTAATGCTCTGCGAATTATCAGTGAGGTTTTTCGTTGCCATGTCCTCAACCTCCCGGGAAGTCATAGGGGCCTCTTTCCCAACTGCAATGGTGTCTCCGGCCTTTCTTCTGGCGAGATTCAAAAGCTTTGTAAGATACATCCTTGTCTCCTTTAAAAATTAGCGCCTTCACCCCAGTCATTGCACAACCCATACCACTTTATAATTTCCAATTATTACAATATCTTAAGAGTTGTGATTGCTATAAATACAGGAGATTCGACATGATTAGGCTGTTTGAGGGACGGTTAGGGGGCGAGATAATTTCAGAATGCAACAAGGTACTCTCAGGACGACGGCAAAGGACTGGCCAGGATCGCTACCAATTCATAAAGTTACATTATTTCAAATAGTTATGAACAATTAAAAAATGCAACGGTCTGATACGCCTACCGTTGCATTGTGAAACCGGAATAGCGCCGATCCGGGGATTACCCGGCGGTCACGTGGTCACTGAAAGGGTGGAGGAGATGATCGATCGCTTCATCAAGCTGGGTGAGGGGAATAATGGTGAACTGCTGTCTGGTATCTTCCGGCAGGCACTCTACTTCTTCACTATTTTTCTCCGGAATAAGCAGTTTTGTCACCCCGGCCCTGGCGGCGGCGAGAAATTTCTCCCGAATTCCGCCTACGGGTAGAATTTGCCCGGTAAGTGAAAGTTCACCGGTTATTGCCACCGTTCTCCTCACCAGTCTGCCGGTTAGAAGTGAAATGAGGGCAAGGCAGATAGCTGCCCCTGCGGAAGGACCGTCTTTGGAAACGGCCCCGGCAGGAAGATGTATGTGCAGATCGAGACGCTCGAAGAAATCGCTTTCTATTTTAAGCCTGTCGGTATTGCTGCGAATATAACTCAATGCGGTCTGAGCAGATTCCTGCAGTATATCGCCCATCGACCCGGTAAGGATGAGCTGCGACTTACCGGGCATCATCCGGGTTTCAACAAACATGATTTCACCGCCATATTTGGTCCAGACCAAGGCGGTTACCACCCCTACCGTGTCTGCTCCTTCGGCCGCTTCTTTACGGTACCTGGGAGGCCCCAGAAAGGAGACGATATCCGATTCATCAACGGGCAGCTCCATGGCCCTATCCGAGCTGCGCTGCTGCAAGGCGATCCTGGCCAGTTTCCGGCAAATCTTGCCAATTTCCCTGTTAAGGCCGCGAATGCCTGCCTCCTGGGTGTAATTATTGATGATTGCTTCCAGGACCTTGTCTGAAAATGTGGGGGTAGCTTCCAGCAATCCGTTATCGCTGAGTTGCTCAGGAATAAGATGATTCTGGGCGATAATCGTTTTTTCTTTTACAGAGTAGCCTGAAAACTCGAGTATCTCCATTCGGTCCAACAGCGGCTGCGGAAGCTTTTCGGGTTCGTTGGCAGTAGTAATGAACATTACTTTGGAGAGATCAATCGGAACCTCCAGGTAATGGTCGATAAAGCTCGCATTCTGTTCCGGGTCCAATACTTCGAGCAGAACCGCAGCCGGGTCGCCCCTGAAATCCTGCCCTATTTTATCGATCTCGTCGAGCATGATGCACGGATTCATCACCCCACATCGCCTGATCTCGTTGACGATGCGGCCAGGCATTGCCCCCACGTAAGTTCTCCGGTGGCCTCTCAATTCAGCTTCATCCTTCAAGCCGCCCATGGAAATACGCACAAATTCACGGCCGATAGCCCGGGCCACGTTATGGCCTATAGATGTTTTGCCGGTGCCTGGGGGACCGGTGAAACAGAGTACCGGCCCCTTGGTCAGGTCAAGCCGCTTGTTATGCTGCAGAACCTCATTTACCGCGGCCCTGAGCTCATCCAGGTCGACAGGCTTGGCGAGGTAATGGGTGGCGCCCCGATGCAGGGCGTCGACAGCACTGGGAACGGTTGCGTATCCGGTAATCATTATGACCCTGGTATCGGGGGCGATGGAACTGAGATGATCCAGAAGCTCAAGTCCATCCATCTGATCCATTTTCAGGTCGGTTAAAATGATATCGAACGAGGCGTGATGGGCGATAATCTCCAAGGCGTCTTTTCCGTTGTCGGCAGTCATCACCTCCAGGCCCTGCTTGGTAAAATAATGGCGCAGATTCTCCTGGGCGATTGATTCGTCGTCGACGATAAGCATGCGGGGCTTGGCGAGACTGCGTAAGGTCTTGGCCGCCAGAAAATCAAGAATACGATCCTTGATTTCATCCAATCCGTAGTGATGCCGAGAAAACATCTTCTCCGCTCGTTCGATATCCAGATTATCAGTGGAGAGCGCAAACCAGGGAATCGAAATCAAGGTCTCTATGTAATTGATGCCAATGGTGTACTCGGCTGAAACACTGTCCGTTTTTTCGAGTTTTTTCAGTTCACTCTCGGCTTGCTCCGCTACTTCTTCGGGAAGATCAGTTTTCACGATTTTCTGATGAAGCTGGGCAAGCGGTCCCACGTCCTCTGCAGCCGGCGGGACTAACGTCGTCGGTTCCTGGGGCGACTCCGGCTTGGCTGATCGCTTTTTGAAAAACATTGCGTATCTCTCTTCTCTGAGGTGATAGAGACGAATCCTGTATCAGTTTCGCGCACTGTCATTATTTATTAATACCGCCGACCGCTATTCTCCTGCAGGAATCACCCCCCTCTCATCGATCAGCTTGAAACACCGTAAAATAGATAAATCGAAGCCATCATGACAACCAGGTACAGGATAGTCATTCCCGATCCAGCCTTGAAGTAATCAATCGTGCGATAGCCTCCCGGCCGCATGACCAGGGCGTTAACCTGATGGGTTGGCAAGACAAAGGTGTTCGAGCAGGCAACGGCAACCACCAGGGCCGCCATCCTCGGGTCAGCACCGGCCGATCCGGCCATATTCATGGCCAGCGGTACCATCAAAACTGTAGCCCCAACATTTGAGACCACCAGGGTGAAAAAGGAGGTGAGCAGGCCGATCACCGTCAGCAGAATCAAGGGACTGACCGCCCCCATCATTGACATGATTGACTCGGCAATCAATTTCGCCGCCCCGGTTTTCTCAAAAGCAATGCCCAGTGGAATAAGACCACCGAGCAGAAATACCGTCATCCAGTCAACTGAATGATACGCTTCATCGATTGACATCACTTTGGTGAGCACCATGCCCAATGCCCCGGCCAGCAAAGCGATAGAAAGTTGAACGTGAAAAACCAGAATCAGCGTCAGAGAGAGCAGCAGACAGCCGACGGCAAATTTTATTTTTTCCGTACGCAAGATTTCCCCTTGCACATCTTCGGTAAAGATCAAGTCATGCTCTTCCTTGAGAAAATGAAACTTCTCCCATCTTCCCTGCAGCAGCAGGGCATCACCGGTTTCCAGGATGAGCGTCGAGAGGCCCGCCACGTAGGTTTTATTACCCCGAAAAAGAGCCAGTGGGTTAACCCCGTATTTACGTCTGAACTCGGAAGATTTCAAAGTTGATCTGGTCAGGTCGGACCTGGGCGAGACGATCACTTCCATTATCCCCGCATTGTTTGGTGACAGAGGCTCAGCGAAGATTTCCAGGTCCTCTTTGATGTCCCAGCCATTTGCCTTGGCAAGTTTCTCAATCATGTCGGGGGCGCCATTAACCGCCAGCGTATCTCCGGGACCGACCAGATCCTCGGGCATCGGTGTGTAGTTTATGGGCCCCTCAGCTTTGGCAATGCTGATGACAGTAACAAAGAAAAGGGGACGAATTTCCAGTTCGGCCAGGGTGCTTCTCTGTTCAAATGAATCGGGTATTCTGATTTCGCGCAATGAACCTATATCTCTGTAGGTCCTCATCAGGCTCGATGACATCGGCCCGCTCGTTTCTTCGCCCTGTCCGGAAGGCAGCACCAGTTTGCCCAAGACGAGGAAATACCCAAGGGCGGCGAATACCAGGGCCAGCCCGACCGGAGTTACCGCAAAAAGACCGAAAGGGGCCGCCTCGGGATCGGTGATTTTCATCACATCATTGAGCAGTATCAGAGGGCTTGAACCGATCAGGGTGATACAGCCACCGATGATTGCCAGAAACCCCATTGGCATCAGAATGCGCGAGACCGGGATATTAGTCTGTTTGCATATGCGCTTCGCGGCCGGCATAAAAAGGGCCGCAGCGCCTATATTCTGCATGAAACTGGAGATAAAGGCGACGGTACCGGAAATCAACAGCATGATTCGGCTCTCGCTTTTACCTGCAAAGCGCAGCAAAATCCTGGCCAGCACATTCATAGCCCCGGTTTTGTCAAGACCCGCACCGATGATAATCACCGCGATGATTGACACCACGGCATTGGAGGAGAGCCCGCTTATGGCCTCCTTCGGGGTTACCAAGCCCAGCAGCGGCAAGATGACCATCATAATGATGCCGACAACATCCACCCTGACCCATTCGAAGATGAACAGCAAAATAGCCATGATCAACACAATCATCACTAAAATCACAGGAAGGTCCATGCTCTCTCCTAATTATCTCAGATTATTTATATTCTTTCAGTTTCCTGGAGGCAGCCGGAGTGTCAATGAAGACATTGCGGCATTTACCATGAGGCGCACATGGAGACCGACTGCCCGCCCGGATTACAACTGCAATGGTTATGCCATAAGCAGTCTCGATTGCCTTTCCCGCGCCGCTAAACAAATGCGCCGGCTTCCCAGGTGTTGCCCATGACTTTGCAGGACGATGCGAGGCCGTGTTATTGCACGTTGCAACAACCCCCAAAAGCGGTCATGATTGAGCTGGCGGACGACAGACGAATTACAGGCAAATATTTCATTTCAGGAGAAATTTGCACATATCAGGAGGGGCGGCGTTGCCTGTTGCAACGTTTCATAATGCAACATATATTTCGAATTGCAACGGCAGCTCTGCGGCCCCTGCGATTGTTCTTTTTTGACTGCATAACAGGGGGGTTACGGTTTCACTTGAGTCAAGGAAGAGATGCGAGCTGCAACAGGTCTCCTTCAGATATGTAAATTGAGTAACAGGAAATTTTCCGGCCTGAATATTGCTTTTACAAATTTCGTGGATCTGTATGGGTAGCAATTCAAGGAAAAACCAGGACTCTGATTAGCGCTGCTATAAAGCTTGGACAGGATGCATACTCCCAATTTTAATCTTCGCACTAAACTCGTTATCGGATTTACTGCGTTTCTCGTCCTCTCCACCTACATCAATCTGATGTTTCTGAAGGATTTCGAGTCGTTTGAAAGAAACGTGAAAATGCTCACTCATGCGAGTAATATCAGCAACTTGAGCCTGGAAATAAGGAGGTGGGAGAAAAATTTCATAATCGGCAATAAAATTGAAGACTTCAACACCGCATCTTCATTTATCACGCAAGTTCTCGATTATCTGGATGACCTGGAGCCGCGCAGCAAGGAGAGGTATGCTTCCTTTTTCATTGAACTGGAGGACATGATTAAACAGTATACGGTTCATTTCAACGGTCTTGAAAGTGAGTGTGTCGGCGATTTAGCGCTCTCTGATTGCGATCATCTGGAAGCAGTCCACACCCTTGGCGCCGCGATTGTGACCCTGGCCGAAGGGATGGTGAAAGATTCCCAGCAGGAGGTTGAAAGCTTCGCCAGGGACTCGAAAATCAAGCTGGTTCTCTATTTCACCTTCCTCATCGTGTTCAGCCTCTGCGGTATGATAGTGTTCTTCTACACCATAGGCAGTCGCCTGAAAGCTCTCGAGAATGCCGCCAATGCCATAGCCACTGGAGATTACAAAAGTCTCCCGCAGAGTAAACTCAATGACGAGGTGCAAATTGTATTCAAGGCCTTTGACAGAATGACGGAAGTCCTGGAGGATCGGCAGGAACTCCTTTTTCAGGCTGAGAAAATGTCATCTATCGGCACCCTCGCCTCGGGCATGGCTCACCAACTCAATAATCCTCTCAACAATATTGCCACCAGCTGCCAATTGGCCCAGGAAGAAGCTGACAATCCTGAGGACAAGGAATTTCTTCAGAGGCTGCTGCATACAATAGAAGATGAAACTCAGCGGGCAGCTGAAATCGTCAGAGGGCTGCTGGAATTTTCCCGGCAAGAGATGTTCAAACAACAACCGGCATCGATCAAAATACTCATCAGTAAAGTGGTCAGTCTCGTGCTCAGCGATGTTCCCACGGGTATTAAGATTATTCAGGATATCCCGGAAGAGTTGACCGCCAGCATAGATGAGCAGAAAATGAAAGAGGTGTTTATAAACCTTATCCTCAATGGGATTCAGGCGATAAAAGAGGAAACGGGCAAAATTGTTATTGCGGCGGAACAGGACACCGATACTGGCTCTATTGTCATCACCGTGTCCGATACCGGTATTGGGATAGAGGAGGAATTTCGGCAGCAGATTTTCGATCCGTTTTATACCACCAAGGAGGTTGGCCAGGGGACCGGTTTGGGCCTCTCGGTAGTGTATGGGATTATCAAAAAACACGATGGGACTATCATGGTCCGCAACAACAAAGATAAGGGCACCACCTTCGTAATCACGCTGCCGCCCGCCACTATGGCCTCAAATGGGCGGCTGCCCCGGGCAGACCGGTAAGTCGATGAGAGAAAACATACGCATACTTGTGGTAGACGACGAAATCATCAATCTCGAGAATATCCGTCACTATTTGACCAAGCAGGGCTATTCTCCCCAGGTTGCCGAGAATGGGTATGTCGCCGTTGAACTCATGGACAACAATCTCTTTGATCTGGTTATTACTGATTTGAAAATGGAGGGTTTAGATGGCTGCCAGGTAATGGAATACTGTAAACAGAAGATGCCCGACACGGAAGTAATCATCATGACAGGCTATGCAACGGTTAGTTCAGCAGTCGATGCGATGGCCCGGGGCGCCTATTATTATCTGCCCAAACCCATAAAGCTCCATGAACTCAAGGCGCTCATAGAAAAAGCACTGGAAAAAAACATGCTGCGCCGGGAGGTTTCAGAACTCAAGCAGCAGATCATGGCCAAAAAAGGGGTCACCCAGTTCGTTGGCCACAACGAGAAGATACTCAAGCTCAAAGATGACATCACCACATTTTCGCAGCTCGACTGTAATGTATTGATTATTGGTGAGACCGGAACGGGTAAGGAACTGGTTGCCAGAACAATTTACGAGTTGAGTCACCGGTCAAATAAACGTTTCATGCCGATTAACTGCGCCGCACTCAGCGAGGAACTGGTACTCAATGAGCTTTTCGGGCATGAAAAAGATGCCTACACCGGCGCTTCACAGATACATCGGGGCCTCTTCGAAACCGTCAACGGCGGTGTTATTCTGCTTGATGAGATTGGCGAGATGCCTCTGCTTATGCAGGCCAAGATGCTCAGAGTGCTGCAGGAAAAAAAGCTTTTCAGAATTGGCGGTACCAGAGAAATTCCGGTAGATTTCAGGACGCTTGCCGCGACCAACAGGGATCTTGAAGAAGAGGTCAAGCACAAGCGTTTCAGGCAGGATCTATATTACCGGATCAATATCGCCACCCTGCACATCCCGCCACTGCGCGAGAGAAAAGAAGACATCCAGCTGCTTATCTACCATTTCCTGGGAAAATATCCGACCGCGGACAATCAGGTAAAGACCATCTCCTCAGACGCTCTGCAGATACTCCAGAATTATGACTTTCCAGGCAATGTCAGAGAGCTGGAAAACATTATAGAGCGGGCGCTTGCCATCTGCCGCGGCCCGACAATCGAGCCCAGCCATCTTCCCCAGAATCTCCCCAATAGATCTCATGAGCATCCCTCTCAAGAAGTAAGGGAGAGGGAACAGACAACGAAAAGCCTGCACGAAAATGAACGTGATTATGTAATAAGAATTCTGAAAAGTGTGGACGGCAACAAGACTAAAGCGGCCAGGCTGATGGGCATCGATCGCGTGTCACTATGGCGCAAACTTAATAAATACAAAGAAGAAGGTCTTGATGTCGATCTGCTGTTCAAGGATTGACTTCTTGAAAATAGCATCAGTTAAAATAGTAGAGATTCTCATCGCCTGCCTTGTCTTTTCACTAGGCGAATTGTTTATTCGAGCCAGATCGAAACGACAGGAATAAAGTCAAGCTGGTAAATTCATTTAATCTGAAGATTGCCCATTATCACTTGAGAATTGGCTATCAATAGTTGCATTCCAGCACCACTTCAACCTGTCTCGGAACATCCTGCAACTATTGATAACCCTATTCTACTGATCTTGATCAATACCCAGGGATCGAGCATAAAATATTTCAGGTGGCACGAGTCGGCTCTAAACCACTAATTTTCAGAAAATGTCCTGGGTTTTATCTCGTACGTTCAAGTGGTTGTTCACAGATTCAACTCCTTGGATGTTTAATATAGCTTGTTCACACTTATTTTTTATTACTGAGGACCTGACCAGTCCCGATAAATAGGCTACTCCTTTATCAAACTCCAGCTCCACTCGATCCACTTTTTCTGTAATATTCAAGAGTGCCGATTTGGCTTTATGAGCCAAGGCAAGATCGTGCAGTAATTCAGACTTTGGGGAGACCTTTTTTATCTCACCATTTCCTGCGGCACAGCTAATCATTTGAACGCTCTCGTTCGGTGTAATTGTACTGGTATTTATGACTAGATCATACAGGTCACTATTGTTCCAATTGGTATTAAAATAGGTACTTAAATATCCTGCCGAATCGCGGTCATTTTGCCGAATTACCTGACGTGCATTTTTCTCGTCATAGCCATTATCTTCCATTATTCGACTGAGTCTTGTCGCATGCGGCGCGATGATTCTGACGTGCAGGGTTCCGGGAATACCTTTGAGTATTGCCTGTCCCCCTCGACCGACAATCACAGCATTATTCCGGGCTGCCAGCTCATACACCACCGCTTGTATGAGATGCGCAAATTGATCTTTCTGGATGGAAAGGCTTTGCCATATGGATGGCACCTTTTCATCGTATTTATCAATTTCTGATAGCGAAAAACCTACGTTTGAGAGAGCTTCACTTATTTGAGATTTTTCAACATACCTGTAGCCAAGGGCGTCAGCCACCGCTTGGGCTATTTCATCCCCTAAACTTCCTACCTGCCGTGAAATAGTAATAATAGCCATTACTTGATCCTCCTCTCTTGGGGTAACGATGAGATGTCATCCAATTAAATTGTGGAAAGAAGGCTGGGTAAAGCAGAACTATTAATTACTACTTTGTAACCATGGTGCCTAGCAAATCAATGGCACAAGGTGGCGGTTCAATATTTAATAGAAAATCGAATTGGCAATGTCATGGAATTAATGGAAAATTATAGTTTATACCAGTCTTGTTCGCCTTGATTTTCATTGGAGTTTATAAATCTATTCTGGCAGGCCCACCCTTCGCAGTCCCTCCATAAACCGTCTTTCTCTGCCTGATCTTTAGTTGTCGCGGCCTTTTCCTCAAGGCCAGACATGCTATAGACGCCGGTCAAGAAAAGGTGAGCGAAAAAAGAATCAGGGTCTTGCTGAACCGCATTTTCACCCTACCCCATTGCTTTTTCTTTCTGCCCGGTGCAAGAGTATGAGAAGAGTCGCAGACCGAACTGATAATTCGTCGGTGGAAAAGGGTTTAGACGAACAGCTTTCCTGTATTCCCTTATTGCTTCCTGATGCTGACCGGTAAACCTAAGAATCTGGCCAAGAACATAAGGCTATAGGCAGAATTAGGATAAAGAGGGCGAGGCTGCTCATGAGCAATATTATTGTAGAGATAGTGCAATCTGGCAAGGGAGAATACTACCAAAGCCAACCACTTACCTGTTAATAGGAGTGGACCATTCCCAATGAACGATACATATCGATAGCTGAGTTGTTTTCGGCTGTTGCTTGATTTTCATTTCTCAAGTCAGAGTAACATTTCCCAAGGCCTTTGTGACAATGTGCAACAAGTGGAAGCATGGTCAAATCAGAAGCTTGTTGCAACGACTTTTGATACCACTGAAGGGCGACTTCAGGCATCCCTGAATCAAAAGCAATTTGAGCGTTCACAAACTTTGCTCGGGTCTCAAATCCTTTCTCTGCTCTTTCTTCGGCAAGCGATAATGCACGTGCGATGATCTCCCTCGCTGATTCCATTTTCCCAGAAATTCGATGGGCATCTGCCAACATAGTCAGTGGATGGACGATCCAGACGGCACCCTCCAGACTGCTGGGTTTGGTCCCTTCCTGTAAGATTTCCAAGGCCCGAAGCGGTTCATTGTTTAGTAGATAAGCAGAGCCAAGACTACCTGAAACAAATGGATACATGAATGGGATTTTGGCACGCCGACACAGGTCGTGTCCCTTCTCTAACAATGGCAGAGCCAATTCTAACTGTCCCTGGATCAGATAAGCCGTGCCAATAAATGAGTTGGTGATTACCAAAGTGAAATTATTTTTTACCGCCTCAGCGCTGTCTCTTATACACATCTCCGAGCCCACGAGACCATTC
>JARFQM010000348.1 GCA_029287755.1 Desulfofustis sp.
CTGCACAGCAAGTTCATCCATAACAGCCTGGCGCTGCCCTGCCTGGCAGCCTACTGTGGTAAAGACTGCGGCGAACTGTTGATCCGCGAGTTCACCACGCATGAACCCCGGGAGTCGATCCTTGCCATGCTGCTGGGCGAAGCTCCGGATGTGATCGCTTTCTCGGTCTATCTCTGGAACCGGCGGGAGACACTCGACCTGGTCGACGCCCTGGCCGTAGCCCATCCCGGGTTGCGCATCATTCTCGGCGGGCCGGAGATCTCATTTGACGATGACGAGATCTTTGCCCGACATCCAGGGCTGACGGCACTGGTGCGCGGCGAAGGGGAAGAGCCGCTGCGGGCGCTGCTGCTTGCCTGGCAGCAGGATGTTGAGCCTGAATTGATCCCACGCACGGTTATCCGCCAGGGCGACACACTTACCAGTGGCCCGGACAGCCCACCAATCGCCAATCTGGATAATATCCCCTCGCCGTTTCAGCTGGGCCTGTGCGACTTAACCCGTGGATTCGCCTATTACGAAACCAGCCGCGGCTGTCCTTTCCACTGCAGTTTCTGCCTCAGTGCCCGCGACAATCTGATGCGAAGTTACTCGATGGAGCGCATTCAGGACGATCTGCTCCTGCTGATGCAGAACGAGGTGCCCAAGGTCAAACTGGTCGATCGCACCTTTAACTACGACACCAAACGTGCGCGGGAGATTTTCCGTTTCATCCTCGAGCACAACCGGTCGACCCACTTCCATTTCGAGATCGGCGCTCACCTGCTCGATGACGTGACCCTGGCCCTCCTCGAAACGGTACCTCACGATACGTTCCAGTTCGAAATCGGTGTGCAATCGACTCTCGAGAGCACCCTTGGTGCCATCAACCGCAAGGTCAACCTGGGCAAGCTCGAGGAGAATGTGCGCAGGTTGGTAACAGACGGTCGCATCCATTTACATCTCGACCTGGTCGCCGGCCTGCCGGGCGAAAACTTCGGGGATTTGATTGCTTCGATCGACCGGGTGATGGCCCTCAAGCCTCATCATCTGCAGATCGAACCGGTCAAGCTGCTGCCCGGTTCGCCACTGCGCGAGCAGGCCGAAGCTCTTCGGATCAGGTTCGACCCCAACCCACCCTATACAACCCTGGGAAGCCCCGAGCTCTCATATACTCAATTGCAACAGATCCAGAAGATCAGTCGACTGCTCGACCTGACCTACAACAGCGGTTGCTTTGCGACCTTCCTGAACGAGTTGACCGACGCCACAGGCTCCTTTGCCAAGGGGCTGGCATGGCTGGCCGACGAATGGCATCGCCACGATCTGTTCCGTTACCCCATGAACCGACAGGAGATCTTCAATAACCTAGTCAAAATTATCGAACAACGGGATAACGATATCTCGAGGCAACGCCTCCTGGAGAGCCTGGCTTACGACTATGCCCGCTGTGAGAAGGTTATCACCAGCCGCATCCCTGCGTTTTTTGATACCGGCCTTAACCCTGCAGAGCAGCGATGGATGAAAGAGGTCGTGCAGAAGCGGACTGATGAGATCAAAGGCCAGGGTATCAAGCTGCAATATTTTGCGGCCGTTTTTTCAACCCTGCACAACGCGATGGAACGCAGCGTCTACCTGTTCCTCTACTTGACGCAAACCGGCAAAAAGATGCAGGTTGAAGAATATCATTTCTACCAAACACAGATCCTTTAACTCAAAGATCTTATCCGTGTCTATCTGTGTTCATCTGTGGTTCAATAAATTTTCCTCTCAAACACTCCCCAACCGAACAATCAATCCACCAATGTAACGCGGATCGATATCCTCGAAGCCGATCGAGCAGAACTCTTCCTCCCAGATATCCAGACAATACTTGGCGAAGTCGCCGCCACCAGGGACCAGCGACTCGAACCACTTGGTTGTCTCTTCACGCAGCCCCGGATGCAGCCTCCCCGACTGCGAGACCATCCCGTGCAGACCGGCCAATTCTTCTTCGGCAAGCGGCATCGGGAGAAAATCACGGCCCATGATTTTGTTGGAGAGCGAGGTCAGGAAAAACTCCACCAGGGTGACATCTTCAATGTCGCCGGGCTGGCAGCCATCCAGGTCCAGCGTTGCAGGATCCGGCAGAGGGAATTGCAGCCCTTCTTCGAAGATATGCTGCTGCACTGCGATCCTTGCCAGCCACTGGTCGACCGACCGGACCTCGTACAGGTTGTCAAACATCCGCATGCCGCCCCGGGTCGGGTCACCCACACCCTCGAAGTAGAGCGGTGGACTCTGGGCAAGAGCAGAAAGACAGGCTTTGGCATTCGGATCGAGATAGGGGGCGATTGACGTTTTGCTCATGGCCGCTGCCCGACGCTGTAATTTAAGGGTCAGGCTGTAACCGAGTCGGAACAGGTCTTCGCAGTAGCACTCATCCAGGCTCTGCCTGGCCACGGCCAGATCCTGGCCAGCCAGCCATTCCAGGGCAAGATTAAGGTAGGCATCAACTTTTTTGATGACGCCTCTGACCTGATCAAGGTCGCCCATCTCGACCCGGTCGGCCATCATCACCTTGTTGACCACGTTGGCCATTTCCCAGGCAAGCTCCTCGTCCAGCCCTTCGGCAAGAACCTCTGCCAGAATCCCTTTCGGGCGGACCAGCGTCAGGGTAAAACCGGGCGCGCTGGCAGCGAAAGATCCGGGGGCGAGTTTGAACGGACGCTTCTCCTTGTACAGATCGGGGTCCAGCCAGCTGTACACCTTCTGTGCGGCAAAAGATTCCGGAATACCCATGTCGAGCAGACGACCGGTGCGTTGCTGGTACACGCTTTCCTCGATCATGATCATCGTTTCGGCGCGCACCGCTTCAAGCAGATAGACAAAGAACGCAGCCTCGGTGTCTTGCAGGATTTCGAGAATCCGGCCATACATCTTGGCGCCATTCTCAGAGCGGTAGTTGATTTCGTAGCCACCTTCACGCTTCACCGCCTCGGCGCGGGCGTCATCATTCTCGGTCGCTTCAGGCCCGGAAATGATGTCAAGCTCAGTCTTGAGGATCATGGTCAGCAACTCAAAGTTCATCGTCCGCAGGACATTGAAAACCGTCTCTTCGTCGCTCTCCATCAGGGTCGCCACCCAGCGATGGGCCTTGGCCGCGACGAATTCATCACCCTCCCAGCAGTCAAGGTCAATGAAACCTGTCCATTGTTCGGGTGTGGCAAGACTCAGCAGCTCAGGCAGATGCTCGGGACCACGCTCCATGGCCAGCAGGTAGAC
>JARFQM010000377.1 GCA_029287755.1 Desulfofustis sp.
GGCATCCGGCTCTTGATTGTAAGCCAGCATTGACTCAACGTTCAGAACCATCAGATCGTTGGGGCAAATGTACATGCATGCAGTCTTGTCACCGCCTTTGCAGCCGTCACATTTTTCAGTATCTACATAACTTGGCATTAAAATACCTCCTCAGTTAGTTTTAACTGTTGTGGCTCTGAACCGACAGAGCCCACTAAAACCGCTACAAATTTTACTGCTTCAATTACAACCATAGTCGGTTTGCCGCCCAATTGGGAAAAACCAACTATTTGATTTTATTTGTTATTTTCGCAGCCTTCCAGGCCGCGCTCGGCACTCAAAAAAAAATGAGTGCTCACTCATTTCCCAAGACTTTTCTTATAAAATGTTGCCTGAAAATTGTCAAGAAATTAAATCGAAACGGTGGGTGATTATTCGTAGGACTTGCGGGCCAAAACCTCCCGGGGTTTGGCGCCGTCAGCGGGGCCAACTATGCCTTCTTTTTCCATCATTTCGATGATCCTTGCCGCTCTGTTGTAGCCGATCCTCAGGCGTCGCTGAATCATCGAGATCGAAGCCTGTCCAGCTTCGCAGACAAAGGCAACGGCTTCATCATAACGATCGTCGTAATCGTCCTCAGCACCGTTGGCGCCAAGCGAACCATCCTCTTCCACCTGTTCAAGGACCGAATCATCGTAGACCGCCGCTCCCTGCTTCTTCAGGAAATCCACCAGTTCGGTAGTTTCCTGTTCGGAGATATAGGCGCCGTGCACACGTTTGATGGTTGCCGACCCGGGAGGCATAAAGAGCATGTCGCCCATGCCCAGCAGGTGCTCGGCGCCGGAGCCGTCGATGATGGTCCTGGAATCGACCTTGGAGGAGACTTTGAAGGCAATTCTGGTGGGAAAGTTCGCCTTGATTAATCCGGTGAGTACATCCACCGACGGTCTCTGGGTGGCAAGGATAAGATGTATGCCGGCAGCCCGGGCCATCTGGGCCAACCTGGCAATGGCACCCTCGACATCCTTGGAGGCCACCATCATAAGATCAGCGAGTTCATCAACGATTACAACTATATAGGGAAGCTTTTCTTCGGCTACTTCAGTGTAGGTATCGAAACTCTTTACCCGCGCTTCTTCGAGTAACCGATAGCGCCGCTCCATCTCCCTGACCGCCCACAATAATGCCCTGCTGGCCAGTTTCGGTTCGACCACCACCGGATGCAGCAGATGGGGAATGCCTTCATAACCGGACAGTTCGATGCGTTTGGGATCGATCATCAGAAAACGAACCTCTTCGGGGGTCGCATTGAAGAGAATGGAGGCGATAATGGAGTTGATTGCCACACTTTTTCCGGCTCCGGTGGCACCGGCGATGAGCAGATGAGGCATTCTCGACAGATCGGCAATGATGGGGGTGCCCACCACATCGAGGCCAAGAACGATGGCGAGTTTGGCCCGGTTGTTTTTGAAGCGCTCGGAGGCGAGCAGTTCCCGGATATAGACAACCTGCCGCACATCGTTGGGAATTTCGATGCCCAGTGCGGATTTTCCCGGCACCGAGCCAATCACTCTCACCGACTGGGCCCTGAGACCAAGCGCCAGGTCATCGGCCAGCCCGACTATCTTGTTTATCTTTATTCCTGGCGCAGGCGAATATTCGTAGGTGGTGACCACCGGTCCCGGGGAAATACCCACGACTTTGCCAGACACGCCGAAATTTTTAAGTTTCTGTTCGAGCTGCTTGGAAATTTTCAGATAGACATTTTTATCCACCTTTTCCGCGACCTGCTCATTTCTGGCCAGCAGCGACAGGGGCGGTAGTTTCCAATTGCCCTTGGCCAGCGGCGCTGCCCGAAACCCCTTGTCTTCGTCTGCCGATTCATCTGGCTTAGGGAACTCTTTCACCACCGGGGGCTCGACCGTCTCTGGTTTATCCGGTTCACTCCCAACCTCGACCAGAGGCGCGGACCGAACCTTTGGGGCCGTGGCCGATTTTTTCGGCCGGGATTTGAGCTTTTTGGCCACCCCGCCAAGCAGGGCGAAAAATCCTTTGACCACGCTTTTGAGCGAACGCCAGATCAGCCCCATGAGCTGATAGGGTGAAAACTGGGTGGACAGCATCAAGGAGACAATCAGAACCAGGACCAGGATCAGGACGGTACCCGTGGAACCGAGCAGGGAATAGACCAGCGAAAAAACCGTTTTCCCGAGAAATCCGCCGGTCTCCAACAGATCAGGGGAACGCAGGCTGAGAGATGAAAGCAGGGCGCAACAGGAGATGATCGCCCCGCTGACTCCAAGCGTCACCTGGGGCAGCCGCTCAAACGTCATCCGGGGATTGAAAAACAGAAATGAGACCCAGGCCAGCAGCCCGACCAGCAGGTATGCGCCCCAGCCGGTAAAGCCAAGCAAAATCTGGGAGACGAGCCGGCCCACCTCACCGCACCAGTTTCCCGAAGAACCCACCTGCGCGGAAATCAGGCTGATGAAAACAAAGGCGGCGACAAAAAGTCCGAGCACCGCAACTATTTCTTGCCTGAACCCTGGACTCTTCTTTTTTTCTGACTGGGCCATTGAATCTCTTATCTCCCCCTGTTGTCTCGAATTTGCTTCTCAGGCAAGATGTGTACCCGTAATCAGTGCAAATTGCAAGACAGAGCGAGGAGCAGCGCCAGCTCCTGAGAGGAGCTGCCAGGCAAGAGACAGGGCAATTAAGGTATGGTGCACGGAAAATCGGGACGGGGTGTCAGCCGGCGTCGCCGGCGTCTTCTTTCTGCCTGGACTGCTGCACGGCGTCGAGCACGCCGTTGATGAAAGCCGGTGAATCCTGAGTACCAAATCTTTTAGCTATTTCAACTGCTTCATTTATGGCTACCTGGGCAGGGACATCATCTTGAAAGAGTAGTTCGAAGATGGCGACGCGCAGCAGGTTCCTGTCGGTGGCGGCAATTCTCTCCAGCCTCCAGTTGGTGGCATGGTCCCCTATGGTGCGGTCAATCTGGTCCAGTCTTTCGGAAATGCCGCCGATGAGCGCCCGGGCATAGGGACGGGCCTTTTTATTAACCTGATACAGAAGGCTGAAAGCGGCGAACCGCTCGTCAAGTTCAGCTGTATCAGTCGACCTTGCGCGGTCGACGAAATCATCCTGAAAGAGAAACTGCAGCGCAGCTTCCCTGGCTCTTCGCCTGGTCCCCATCATTCACCAGAAAACAATTAAGCAAGCCGCCAGCGGTCAAGGATAATGCCTGCGGCCTGCTTTGTATTAAGGGCCGCTGCCTGTTAGTTGAGCACTTCTATTATATTGGCCATCTCGATTGCCGCGATGGCCACCTCGCCGCCTTTATTGCCGGCTTTGGTGCCGGCCCGTTCGATGGCCTGTTCAATGGTTTCGGTGGTAAGCACTCCGAACAGAACGGGAACACCGGTCTCCAGACTTACCTGGGCAGTACCTTTGGATACCTCATTTACGACCACATCGAAATGCGGCGTGGCACCCCGGATTACCGCACCCAGGCAGATCAGGGCATCGTATTTCTGCGAAGCGGCAAGCTTCTTGGCAATCAATGGTATTTCGTAGGCACCGGGCACCCTGACCACCTCTATGTCAGCGTCGGCCACTCCCGATCTGCTCAAACTGTCAAGAGCCCCTTCCAGCAGTTTCTCCGAGATGAAGGAGTTAAAGCGCGCTACCACGATTCCAAACTTCTTGCCATCCCCTTTTAAGTGCCCTTCGATATACTCTACCATATCAGCCGATCCTCTTGGTCAAGGTTCACATTTTTTATGGCACCGGGAACTGCTAAAGCAAATCCCGACACTCATTTATTTTATCTGAATCAGATGTCCCATCCTATCTCTCTTACAGAGCAGATAGCCTTTGTTTTCCTCACCCGGCTCCATCTCTATGGGGACCCGGTCAACAACCTCGATGCCATAACCCTCCAGGCCGACAATCTTCTTCGGGTTGTTGGTCAACATTCTCATTTTGGTAACCCCGATATCCCTGAGAATCTGGGCGCCGATGCCGTAGTCCCGCAAATCGGCCTTGAAGCCTAATTTGAGATTGGCCTCGACCGTGTCGACGCCCTCTTCATCCTGCAGCCTGTAGGCCCTGATTTTGTTGACCAGGCCAATGCCCCGTCCTTCCTGACGCATATAAAGCACCACCCCGCTGCCTTCCTGATCTATCATGCGCATGGCCGCATGAAGCTGGCCGCCGCAGTCGCAGCGCGAGGATCCAAACACATCACCGGTGAGACATTCGGAATGGACCCGCACCAGAACAGGCTTCTCAGGATCGATCTCGCCCTTCACCAGGGCCATGTGCTCCATGCTGTCAACTTCGTTCTTATAGACAATGGCGGTAAATTCATCGGCATGCTCGGTTGGGATTCGGGCTTCTGCGGCACGGTGCACAAGTACGTCCTGCCGCAGGCGATAGGCAACGAGATCGGCGATGGTTGCGATCTTCAAGTCATGCTTTTTGGCAAAGATTTCCAGATCGGGCATCCGGGCCATGGTACCGTCATCCTTCATTACTTCGCAGATCACCCCGGCGGTTCGCAGCCCCGCCAGGCGGGCCAGATCGATCGAGCCTTCCGTCTGCCCGGTACGAACCAGCACGCCGCCATCCTTCGCCCTGAGCGGGAAAACGTGTCCCGGGCTGACGATATCATAAGGGGTCGCCTCGGGATCAACCGCCGCTTTGATGGTGCGGGCCCGATCGGCTGCAGAAATCCCCGTGGAAACGCCGGTCCGGGCTTCGATGGAAATAGTGAAGCCGGTGCCGTAGGGAGACTGGTTGTCATTAACCATCATCGGCAGCTGGAGCTGGTCGACAATGTCTCCACTCAGGGTCCGGCAGATCAGTCCCCGGCCGAGGGTAGCCATGAAATTGATCGCTTCGGGGGTGACCGCCTCCGCGGCCATGCAGAGGTCGCCCTCGTTCTCCCGGTCCTCATCATCAACCAGGATGATCATTTTCCCAGCTCTGATATCTTTAATTACCTCTTCTATGGAACTAACTGCCATAACTCGCTCGCCCTGAATGAAACATTTAATAAAAGCCTTTCTCGGCCAGATAACCTCTATTAATTATAATACTCTTATCACCGACACTCTGTTTTTCCGCCAGAAGCTTCTCCACATATTTGCCGATGATGTCAACCTCTATGTTTACCTTGCCGCCGGGTTTCAGCTCTGCCAAGGTGGTCATCTGCAGGGTGTGCGGAATGATCGATACTGAAAAATTCCCCCTGGAACAGCTATTTACGGTCAGACTGATGCCGTCGACCGTGATCGACCCTTTCTCGATGATATAACGATCGTTTTCCGGCGCAAGCGAGAAATCCAAGATGGTAAAATCACCTTCCTGCTTCACCGCCGCCAGGGTGCCCACACAGTCCACATGCCCGGATACTATATGACCTCCAAGCCGATCGGAGAGCTGCAAGGCCCGCTCGAGATTAACCGTTGCCCCGATACTGAGAGCGCCCAAGGTCGTCCTCGACAGACTCTCGGGAGACACGTCTGTTGAAAACCTGCGGGTGGATATATTGTAGGCAGTCAGGCAGGCACCGTTGACAGCAATCGATTCTCCCTCTTCCGGGCTGTCGAGCACAAAATCGGCCTCAAACTCAAAGGCACGCCCGCCGCGCACCGATCTGAAACCTGCAACCTTTCCCCGTCCCTGAATGATACCGGTAAACATTTTAGTCTTCAGAACTCTCCAGCAACTCGTCGGCTTTTCCCCTCAACGATTCAGCCACGGCCGTGTGACCAAAATTTGCATGTATGGAAGCGGCGGTTTTGTAGGCATCTGCCGCCCGCAGCTTTTCATTGGCGGCCACATAAATTTCAGCCATCCGTTCAAGCATATCGACTGAATTCTTTGGATCGTTATTCTTCTGATAGCTGTCCAGCAGATCAAGACATAGATCCAGCGCCCGTCGGTACTCACCGAGTCCCTTGTGGGCCTCGGCCAGACTCTTGGTGACGGAGAGCAGGCTGATGTGATCGCCCAGCTCTTCACAGATTTCCCAAGCCTTTCTGTAGTGTATGAGGGCCTTGTCAAATTCCTCTCGCAACAGGCAGGCATGGCCCAGCTGATTGGAGGCGTTGGCAATTCCCTCCCGGTTGTTTTCCTCTTCGAACCCCCTCAGGGCATTGTGAAGGGCAACTGCGGCCAGGGCGGCCTCGCCGCGCTCCACGTAACCGCGGCCTTCAGCGTAGTCTAGTTGAGCCTGGCTCTTCTCAGGCTGTGTGTCGCCGGTTTCACCGACCGGACCGATCGAATCGATTTTCTGCGTGGGTGTATTCATAACTCTCTTAATTTTGTAAAGAACTAACAGCTTTTTTAGCTTGCTCGGCAACACTGGTCACGAGCGGTGCGCCGTCTTGCCAGATTAGAATTTCAGCGTTGTCACCGTGCAGCCCCATCAACTGGAGTGAGGCCTCGGCAGCCTTAATTCTGCCCAACAGCCGGGCCATCTGGCCACGTACTTCGGGCTGGGGGTGCTCGAGAAAATGGAACATCGAATAAAACGGTGTTTTGCGAATCAGATCCGGGCGGTGTTCAGCAATCTCGGCCAACGCCCAGATAGTCTGCACCCGGGTGGAATCGGCATTGAGATAGTGTAACAGATACTGGGTGAAGGCGCCAAAAATATCGGGGCGGCCGGCTATCACCGAACCGATGGTCTCGATCATCCCCCATGGAGTGGAGGCTGAATCCGAACAGGCTTCGAAAAGCCGATGCAGCAGTTCGGAAACCTGCCCAGGGTCACGGGTGGCAACCCGAGCGCACACCTTACCCAGCAGCCAGGCACGTTTCCACCTGTTTTCTGCCAACGGATCGTACAAAAGGCGCTGGGTCAGCCGCAACGTTTTCCGGTCCTCCAGACACAGGGCAACCAGTGCATCCTCGGCCCCAGCCTCCACCAGTTCTTTGACCAGTCGCTTGTTGGCCTTCTGTCCGGGCCCCTTACCGGCGGTCAGCGGCTCCACCGGAGGGGGGGTAAAGCCGCTATCGGTGCTCACCCGGTCGACATCCTGCTGCTTTTTCTGCTGCAGCCTGCCGGCAATATCTGAGATTTCCGTGTGCAGACGGACAAAATAGAGAACCCCGCGAACTGCCCGTCCGTCCAGGTTCCTGGTTTCGACCACCTGATGGCTCAGTTCGTCGTAGTCCTCTATTCTGCCGGTGAGATAATCATCTTCAGGCAGCAGTTCCCAGGCCAGATCGTCGTTTTCACCACAGGCATGGACCAGCGTTTCAACCATTGCCGCACCGACGTTATGGCCTGTGGGGTCGCAGCAGTAGACCGCGCCGCAGGAGCATTCCCCCACGGTGAATTCACTCATTTTACGGTGTGGCTTGTCGGCTGCCCGGGCCACCTCCTGACCGCAGAAGGGGCACCAGGGTCGCTTGATTATCAGCTTCTTACTCATAAACGGTGCACCGGAGAAGAGGTGTTAGTGCAACTTCTCTTCGAGGCTGGCAACGAAGTTGGGATCGACGGAATAGCCGAGCTCCCGGGCCCGGTCCATGTGTTTCTTGGCTTCGGCAAACTGTTCGCCGAAGTAGAGCGCCACGGCAAGATTGTTGTGCGCCAGGGGCGATTCATCATCGAGAGCGAGCCCCTTTCTGGCAGCCTCGAGGGCGCGTGCATCCTCTCCTTTCATGGTCAGCACGGAAGTGAGGTTGATCCAGACGGTGGCCAGTTTGTCATCGATACTGATGGCTTTCTGATAATGCTCAATCGCCTTGTCCAGATCGTTTTTCTGCTGGCAGATGAGACCAAGATTGGCAAAAGCCTGGGCCGCCTTGTGGTTGACTGAAACCGCTAAATCGTTAAGCTCTTTGGCTTTTTCCAGATTGTTCTGACCAAAGTAGATGGCCCCCAGGTTTATCATTGACTCCACCGACTGAGGATCTAGCTTGATGGCGGTTTCCAACGAGGCGATCGCCTCATCGACCCGGCCTGCCTTCATGTAGACCAGACCGAGATGATGGTGAGCCATGACATTGTCCGGCAGTTCCTCTACTTTTTTCTCCAATTCCTCGATCACCGCGTTGAGATCTTCGCTCAATTGTTCTGACATCTGTAGTTACCTCTAAGAATTAATCGTCGTAATGCTTCCAGGCGCGGCTGCCATGATAGACGCACGGGGTCGACCGGCAAGCGATAGTGGCTAAAGCTAAGGCGGTTTACTTCCCCTCGACTAGTTTAAGCCTCCCACGTCCGCCGCGCAGGAAACCCGCAACTCCTGTGTGTTTTCAGATAATACTTTCTTTGCCTGGGCGGCATCCCTGCCGATCTGTTCAGCCAGGTCCGGAATTCCTGTGAATTTCTTCTCATCACGAAGAAATTTCAACAGATTCAGCTTGATCGGTTTGCCATAAATATCTTTGTTGAAGTCGAAAATGTGGGTTTCCGCAACCAGCTTTTGATCTCCGAACGTTGGGTTGTAGCCGATGTTCAGCACCCCTCCGTAGCATATGCCTTCACAGATGACCTGGACCGCATAGACGCCGATGCGCGGCACCAGGTCCTCCTCGTTAACCTGGAGGTTGGCGGTGGGATACCCTATTTCGCTGCCTCCCCTTTTTTTCCCGACCTGGACAACACCCCTTATCTGATAAGGGCGTCCCAGAAGCGCCCTGGCATCCATCATTCTGCCTTCAGCGACCAACTCGCGTATCTGGGTCGAACTGACCAGCAGATCGTTCTGGTAAAATGCTTCGACCACGGTTACCGGGAAATTGAACTTTCTGCCCTGCTCCTTGAGAAACTCCGTATCACCGCTTCTCCCTTTTCCGAATGCATAGTCATAGCCGACCACCAACTCAGTCATACCGATAGTACCGATGAGAATCCGCTGCACGAACTGCTCCGCCGTGGTCGAGGCAAATGAGCGATCAAACGGGATGATCACCAGATTGTCGATGCCTGCCTTATCGATCTGCTCTATCTTCTGGGCAATGGTCGAAATCAGCAGAATCCCATCGGGTCGCAGCACTCTGAGGGGGTGTGGATCGAAGGTGACAACAACGCTGCAGCCCTGATTCTTTCGAGCTCTTCGTACCACTTCAGCAAACAATTGCTGATGACCGAGATGCACGCCGTCGAAGTTGCCGATGGTGACACAGGCCTTCTCGAATGGACCGACGATATCATCAAGATTCCAGAAAAGTTCCATAGCCGGGCAGTATCTCTATATGTCCTTTTTCATCTCAAGAAAGTCTTGACAAATCTGGGCACAGAAAGCATATTCACCTCACTACTGCCGAAGTGGCGGAATTGGTAGACGCGCTAGGTTCAGGGTCTAGTGGGGGTTCCCCCGTGGAAGTTCGAGTCTTCTCTTCGGCACCAGCAGAAATCAGAGCCTGCAGCCACATGGCTGCAGGCTTTTTCTTTTCTGCCCTGTTGTTCACCTCTACTCTCATCATTGTTCCCGAGTCTGTCTATCCCTAATTCCAGATCAATGCAAGGTCTTTGCAGGAAACACAAAAGGCTTGTAACCTTTTATAGTTACAAGCCTTTTGTACAGATGGTGCCGAAGGCGAGATTCGAACTCGCACGACCGTGGGCCACTACCCCCTCAAGATAGCGTGTCTACCAGTTCCACCACTTCGGCACAGCGCCATGTTACTCTCGTCCCTGCTATTGTTTATCAGCCTGTTCGCCAGTTTGAACAGCTTCCTGCTCGGCCGGAACCACCAGCTCAGGCTCGACCACCTGGGTTTCTTCCTGGACGGCCTTGTCGGTGGCCATGTCAGTCATTACCGAGCCAGAGCCGTTCTGCGAGGATATATAGGCCAGGGCAACCGAAGTGACCATAAAAATTACTGCTGAAAACGTCGTAACTTTGTTCAACAGCGGAACCGGCCCTTCGGTTCCAAAAAGTGACTGGCTCGATCCTCCGAACGTCGCCCCTATGTCCGCCCCTTTGCCGTGCTGCAGCAGCACGATCCCGATCAGGAACAGACAGACAACTACGTGAACGATAATCAGCAGGGTTTCCATGTGGATAAATTTTTCAGCTAAAGTTTATTATGCGTCCGAATGAGTCCGCGTCCAAAGCCGCACCTCCAACCAGAGCTCCGTCGATATCGGGCTGGGCCATCAGTTCATCAACATTGGCGGGCTTAACCGAACCACCATACAATATTCTCAAACTGGCGGCAATATCTTTTTCATAGAGGTCGACCACCAGCCTCCTGATGAAGCCGTGCGCCTCCTGCGCCTGGTCGATCGAAGCGGTCTTGCCGGTCCCAATAGCCCAGACCGGCTCGTAGGCGATAACCACCCGGGTCATAGTCGCGGCAGCTACCTCAGCCAGGCCGGCGCGTACCTGCTTTTCAAGGACTTGCATAGTCTTGCCTGATTCCCGCTCCTCAAGCGTTTCCCCAATACAGAGCAGCATGGTCAGGCCCTGATCCAGGCCGCCGCGCAGACGCCGGTTGATCATTTCGTCAGTCTCGCGAAAAATCTGCCGTCGTTCACTGTGACCGACGATGGCGGCAGAGGCACCCAGATCCTTGAGCATTAACGGGGAAATCTCACCGGTGAAGGCCCCCTGCTCTTCCCAGCACACGTTTTGGCCGGCAACGATAATCCCGGTCCCTTTCACCGCTTCAGCAACACCTCCAAGGGCGGTAAATGGCGGGGCCAGTAAAATATCCCTGTCGGTCGCACCTTGTCCGAAGGCCGCCACCTGCTCGGCAAGCAATTTGGCTTCTGCCGCCGTTTTATGCATTTTCCAGTTACCTGCCATGAGGGCTCGTCTGGTCATCGTGGTCTCCTGATTTTATTTCAACGCTTCCACGCCAGGAAGCGTTTTGCCTTCCATAAGCTGCAGAAACGCGCCGCCGCCCGTGGACATGTAGCCAATGCTATGCGTAACTCCGGCCTTTTGCACGGCGGCATTGGAGTCGCCGCCTCCGGTAATCGAAAGTGCATGGCTGGCGGCCACGGCGTGACAGAGCGCCATTGTGCCCCGGGCAAAACTGTCCATTTCAAAGGCACCCATGGGTCCGTTCCAGACGATGGTTCTCACATCGGCAAGAGCCTCTTGAAAATAAATGGAGGTTGCCGGGCCGATATCCAGGGCCATCCAACCGTCCGGTATCTCCAGGCAGGTTACCTGCTTGGCCACCGAATCATTGGCGAACGATTCGGCAACCACAAGATCCACCGGCAGAAACAGCTTGACGCCATGGGCCTCGGCTTGCTGCAGAAGGTTCCGGGCAGTTTCCAGCAGGTCATCCTCCACCAGGGAGGCACCAACCGAACAGCCCAGCGCCTTCAGGAAGGTATTGGCCATGGCACCGCCGATGATCATCTTGTCAACCCGGGGCAGCATGTTCTGAAGCGCTCCCAGCTTGGAAGACACCTTCGCACCACCAATAATCGCAGCCAGGGGCCGCACCGGATCAGCCATCGCCCGGTCAAAATAATCCAATTCTTTTTGCAGCAAAAACCCAGCCCCCCTTGAGGATACCAACTCGGCCGCGCCGGCAACCGAGGCATGAGCCCGATGGGAGACGGCAAACGCATCATTTATATAAACCTCTGCCAGCCGGGCCAGTTTCTCGGAAAAAACGGCATCGTTTTCAGTTTCTTCCTTGTGAAAACGCAGGTTTTCCAACATCAATACATCCCCGGGACCCAGCCGACCGGCCTGCTCCTCGACCTCCGGGCCGATACAGTCGCTGCCCATCTGCACGCTGCAACCGAGTAACTTTTCCAGATGCGCTGCCACGGGAGCAAGACTGAAATCCGAGTTCCTTTCACCTTTCGGGCGGCCCCGGTGCGAGCAGATAATCAGTTTGCCATTCTGTTTTCTAACGTATTCGAGTGTGGGCAACGCCTCACGCATCCGTGAGTCGTCGGTGATCCTGCCCTGCTCGTCCATAGGTACATTAAAGTCAACCCGGATAAGCACCCGCCGGTTTTTCAATTGCAGATCTTTGACGCTTTTCATTGTGGCACTACCCGTCTCAAATGAGGAAAATGTTTTTCTGCAGGACCAGCGCATCATCACTGGGCTGGCTATAATAGTTAATGCGCCTGCCGGTGACTGTAAAGCCGCTCTGGTGATAAAAGGAAACCGCCGGCAGGTTTTCTGATCTGACTTCCAGGTACAGCCTGACTACTCCGACGTCCCGCAGCCCTTTCTCCAGTGCAGCCAGTAAACATGTTGCCACGGAACGGCGGCGCCATTTTTCTGCCACGCCAATTTTCAGCAACTCCGCCTCGTCCTGTAC